>JAWKTX010000019.1 GCA_041398825.1 Planctomycetaceae bacterium
TGCGGATGCTCAGGATGTTCGCATCGAACATGGACCCAAGGCCGGATGGCTTGCGCCGATTGCTCTTGATCCGCCGAGAAAGAGAGTTCGCGAAAAGCCGAACGCTCGCCGAGCC
Source organism: Planctomycetaceae bacterium (assembly GCA_041398825.1). Lineage (NCBI taxonomy): Bacteria > Pseudomonadati > Planctomycetota > Planctomycetia > Planctomycetales > Planctomycetaceae > Planctomycetaceae bacterium. The sequence continues at coordinate 116 of JAWKTX010000019.1, forward strand.
AGCAACAAGGGCTGTCTGTCGATGACTTTGGACGAGTACCTCGAATTGCTCGATTGGACCGGCCGTCAGCTGAAATCCGGCAAGTCCGGTTCCATTCCGGCTTCTGCCCTGCCAATTCTCGAACGACTCGAAGTCAGCCCCGAAACCTGGCTCGACCTCATCAAAAACTTCCGCAAACGATTTCGTTCAGAAGCCGGTCTGCCAAAGACTCGCCAAGCATTCCGAAGCAACCGACGCCAGCCCAGAGTCACCACAGAATCCGCGTGACTCAACCCCCACCGTAACGCATCCTCAATCACGCCCGTGGTTTAGGCTCGAAAGGTGGCTGTTCGCTATACAGTGCAGCAGGCTGGGCATCAGCTGAAACGTGGACAGGCAGCGAAGGAGCGAAGGGCTGGATTGGATGGGGAGTTGATATGTTCAACCCGGCAGCATACGTATCCGACGCATTCCAATTGGAATACATTCATCATGTGTCGGCCGGTGGGGGCATCCGAAGTGAAACACCGAGCGCAGAAGCGGCCCGTATTCACCGCGAGGTCACCGAGAAGAGTCAGTTATCAGGATCAAAACAATAAAATCAAATGGCAGAAGTTAGCCTAGGAACTTGCGATGAAGGTAATCGTCTCAAAAGGTAATCGAAATATTCGACTAGGAGAATTCTTCACTTCCAACGGCACTATTTTTGACATGGCAAAGCCATGTGACGCTGAGTTTCTGACAGCGCGTGTCATCTCCGGAGATGCGTGGTCAGATTTTCCCGGTACATACGGCGGGGCCAGTATCGTCGTTTCAGAAAGGGCAAAGACGGTGCTGGATCGATTCCCAGGCATGGATGCTTTTGAATTCGTCAAAACAATGGTGCCGTCATTTCCCGACACGTGTTTCTGGTCGTTGAGTAACACACTGAACGTTTGGCAGCCTGTACTGGAAGAAACGGAGCGGTTTTCACCTCTATACCGCTTGCGGAAAGACTTTGCAGTTTCCGGAAGTCATTTTGCGTTAGACCAGCAAATGTACAAGGTTGCCTCAGATGAACTGTGTGAAGCGTTTGAAGCAGCGGGCCTAGTCGGGTTCGAGTGCGTTGCGTGCATATACTAAAGGCCATCGTTCAAGAACGACGGGGGAGCAGTTGGGGCCATCCAAACTTGATGACATCATCAGGGAACGGTGCGTGATCTTGCGGGGATCAACTCGACGACGGGTGCGACGGAGGTTTTGAATCATCGGGTCTTTGACAGCTATGGGAATCTGGATTCTGAGACCAGTAGTTCGGTGGACTATGCGTTTGGGTTCACAGGTCGAGCCATTGATGATGCGACGGGTCTGTACTACTACCGAAGCGAAATTAGTGCCATCCACCCAATTGACGGAAGCGGTTGCTGCCATTAGAGTTCAGGCGAGATTGATGTTGGTTTTCTTTTGAAGGATTTGTCCGAACAAAGCGACTTCACCAGCGTGAAGGAACGCATCGACGATCGAGCCACCGCAGCAGAGGTCGCATGCTATAATAGCGAAATTAGTGCCATCCACCTAATTGACGGAAGCGGTTGCTGCTATTAAGAGTCACCACCGAATCCAGAGTGACTCAACACCCGATAGCATCCTCAATCACGCCCGTGGCAAAGGCTGTCTGTGGATGGCACTGTTGGTTGTGTGAGCAAATGTACAAGGTTGCCTCAGATGAACTGTGTGAAGCGTTTGAAGCAGCGGGCCTAGTCGGGTTCGAGTGCGTTGCGTGCATATATAAGGCCATCGTTCAAGAACGACGGGGAGCAGTTGGGGCCATCGAAACCTGATGACATCATCAAGGGAACGGTGCGTGATCTTGCGAGGATTAACTCGGCGACGGGTGCGACGGAGGTTTTGAATCATCGGGTCTTTGACAGCTATGGGAATCTGGATTCTAAAGCGAAATTAGAAAGCGAAATTAGTGCCATCACTAATTGACGCAAGCGGTTGCTGCTATTGAGAGTCACCACCGAATCCGGGTGACTCAACACCCACAGTAGCACATCCTCAATCACGCCCGTGGGTTAGGCTCGTGAGGTGGATGGCACTGTTGGTTGCGTGGCACTGTTGGTTGGTGGTGGATGGCACTGTCGGTTGGCACTGTCGGTTGGTGGTGTGCCTCTGGTGGCAGCTCTTATTCCACTGCAGTGCACTCAACCTCTACCACAATAATCCCGGATGGACCCAGTAAAGCACCCCGGGCCACACCGTAAACTTCTTCTCGGTATCGTTCACTTGATATAGAATTCCACGAAACTGACCAGACCTTGATTTCTGAGTGAACAACATGATTAGAGACTTTCGCACGTGGTTGACAGTTGCGCTGTTGACCATCATTACACTTTATATTTCCGGATGCGGTACAGAGGGCTCGACCAATGGCCCAGATGGAAATCAATCAACTTCGGTTGACACAAATGCTGCTGCCGCAAAGCCGCCGGTTGTCCGTGAATCATCGCCGGCATCGGCTCAGCGTTCGATTCCGGTCTCCATCCCGGGATGGGCGATCACGCCAGAGCTAAGGCAAAAGCTAGCCAAGCGAGATTCTCGCGGACTGCCCGGCGGGTTTATCGATGCTGAGTCCAATCAATACATCAACCTGGCTCACGGGTTCAAAATCCAACTTTCTGATTCCGTCGCACTAATATCCGCGGAATTGGGAGAAAGCTTTGATCCGGGATTAACAATCGCAGTGCGGGACACGGGACTCGGAACCCTGCTTCGAGTCAATTCAGAGAAGCTGAGTGAACTCGATGCAGGAAAGATCGTCAGGAGCAATGGAGCTTCGAAGCGGGATGGATTTACTATTGATAGATCCTTCCCCGAAATAACTACGGAGTTCTTAGGCTCTTCAGTCGCATTCGTTTCCGGGGTCGATGCGACTGGACATCCGAAGCTTCGGGCGGCCACATATAGAGGCAGTCGACTCTTCAATCTCGATATTCATCCCACTGAAGGCACAGATGAGGTAACCCTGCCGGAGAACCTTTTGCGCGCCTTTCAGGCAATGTCCGACGATGAAATGGCTGCAGCTGTCGATGCTCACCCAGAGCTGCTGCTGGCTCCCGATGCCGTTGGAGCGCACTCGTCAGTTCGTGATGGAGTTTACAGGAACTTTGAAACGGGTGTCATCTGGCGAATTCCCGATGGTTATTGGCAATTGCTGGACGGCCCACGAGGACAGTATGGCAAAGCCGATAGTATGCTGATTCGGGAACTCAAGGAGAACGTCTTGTTACTCCTGACGATCATTCCGAATCATGGTGCGGTTGGGGAAGCGGGGGCACAGAACTGGCACAGTGACGCGTTGACGGCAATCAAGCGAGCCGGGCAGCTGGTTCAAACTGGTGATCGGAGAGAGATCAACGGCGTAGAGTTTCTTGCAACGACGGCAAAGGTGATTGAGAACGACGTGCCGTTCGAGTTCGCGGTCTTAACAGCGACGCCATCCGGTCACGCGATTCGAATTCAAATCTGGAGCCCGAACATTGAAGCGGAAACAGGACGCTCAGATCGAATGTTGCAGCATTTCTACTTGGCTCCGGGACAGATATCAGAATCCAGAGTGACTGCGTCGGGAGCCTGGATTGACAATCGTTTTGGTTTTCAATTTGATGCACCAAGTACGTGGAGGCTAGCACATGACACGCTCGGCTTGTATTCCGGGTTCAGTACTCAGATAACACACGATGGCGGTGATGAAAGAATCTCGGCAGGAGCGTTCCTGCCAACGATGTTCACGATGCCTTCGACGATTCCGAGAGTTGAGAGTCCCTCCACAGAGCAGGCATTGTCTGAGCTTATAGATGCTTCCGCGATCGATGACGCAGACGTCAGCGAAGTCTTTGACTGCACGTTTGTTGGCCTTCCTGGCAAGATTCACAAATGGTCCTCGAAAAACGAAACAACCGTTTTTGCATACGCTGTTCACGACCTAAAACTATTCCACATGACCATCAATTGTAGTGACCATTCCCCCGAAGGAATTGAGTCCCACCTCGATCGCATGACTCTGCTGAATCAATGAAGTTCATCCGCACCTTCAGCGGTGGCAGATAATCAGGGTGCGATCTAGAGAGAGCACTGCCAATCCTGTCTTCGGTCCACCATGTTCATCCCGAGAGTATGTTGTTCCACGTGAAGCAGCATTGTCAGATCGTGTGCATCGGCCATGAGAGGAAATGATTCAATTCGACCCAGCCAGACTTGGCCGCCCTCAGAGTTCCGATGATGGCGAGGAATGTGAACATCATCAGTCACTGCATCCGCCGGCGGAGGTCATCATCTTTGTGAACGACTTACTTTCGAAGCGGTAATTCGCGTTTCCGGCCATTGCTCTCATCATTGTTGTACTGTGTTTCTGCGGGTATTGTGCTGTTATGAGGGACACAAAAGGTGTCAGGACCCGTTTTTATTGAGTCTGGGTGGTCCGCGATGATGAGTTGTGATTTCCAGACGCAGCTTTGCAATTACTCCGTTTGCCCAGGTTTCGTCGCCAAAGAGCGAACGGGGATTCACTCTACATCGAATCACAGTCAGCCACGCCTCCGTTTGCGAAATATTCACAGGCTCCAGCCAGCCCGCACTTCGACGAACGGGCCATGCAGACAGTGAGACATCCTTCGCAGCAATGCAAGGCCAGCATGCTATCGATCGCGGGAGCCGGATGGGTGACAGCGTCTCTGACAACACAAATCGATGTTCAGATCGTTTCAAAACAGAAACCGATCTCTTCGCCACTGCGCCACTCCGAGGATGCAGCCGCAATCGTTGCTCGAACAACCGTCGCTTCCGAATCAATGCCAGAATTTGCCGGAACCGAACGAGCGTCAAATCGCCAATCCAAGGGCGACAACCTCTTGCCCCATCGGTAAACTTCTCCGCAGCGGATCCATTATCGTGATGAATCCCGCAAGCCAACAACCGAGCCGCAATCACTCGCACAGCAGCAAAGTACAACGCTCGATCTCTACGCCAGCATAGATCGCAATTCGTTTAGGCAACACAAAACCATTCCCGCGGAGGTTCCGCCCATGAAGAAGAAGGCTGCGATTGTCGTTGGTCCGCATTTCAGCGGAAAGAGCAAGACGATCAAGAAGTATTTCAAGCCCCTTGTTGGCCTGTCTGGAAACCAACGCTCATTCGACTTAAATGAGGGACCGGGAATTGTTCTATCTCAAAGCCTAGAGGAAAAGCGACTCGGTCGAGTTGTGTCGCAGTCAATCGAGGAGAAGGGCATTATCAGCGTTCAGACTTTCCTCTCACGCAACCTGTTTTGTCAGTGGCTTGTGCTCGCCGCAAGGCCCAAAACTGAGCCGGGCTCGCACCTAAAGAAGATTCAGAGAACCCTGAAGGAGAATGGCTTTTCTGTGCTGGTCGTCGAAGTCGTCAACCGGAGTCGTTCTATAAGCAGAAAGCGAATGAAATAATGGCTCATCTGTCATAACGTCGGTCGCGCCAGTGTTGGCTAACTCTCGCTCAAGTGGAGCGCCAACGGCAGGCCACCGAGCCCAGACCTATGGCACATGGTGCATCATCACAACTCTGGGCCTGGCGCCCTGCCGCTTTCGCCCCCTTAGCTCGGTCGCTAGCCGAACAATCCAGGAGTGACTCCATGCCTATATCGAAAAGACGCCAGCAGGAAATTCTAAATCTTGCGACACCTGGCGTACCGCCCAACACACCTGAAGAGTTTTGGAATGATGATGCGGCTCTGAAGCCGCTCATTCGAGATGCGGATCGGAGACGCAAAGTTTGGTTAAGTACCGCTACTGATCCGAAAGAACTCCACCTATTCGCAGAGAACTGGCATTGGGACGGCGGCGGCGGAAAACAGCTTCAACCATTGGTAGGCAATCGTCATTGCGACGCTGGCACGCTTTTGATGCTATTTTGGTACGGTGGAGGTGAAGACTCCTACTTCCAATACAACCGCCTCACGGATATCGAAAGCGAATTTGACCGGGAGGTGCATCGGCTTCTGCTCAAAATCGAGAAGCGTCTGGCCAAGAATGACTACGTGACCGCGAACATCTATTTCGATCCGTCATCCTTTGCATCAATGCATGATCGGAGAGATGAATTTGCGAGACCTGTGCCGGACTTCATGTATCAGCCGATTGGACGAAAGCCTCGGAATACAAACCGCGGATAACCCCAGTGGATTAGAAGCTCGCGACGCGATTAGCGGAGCTGAGTTCTAATCTTTTGTTCAAGGAGCCCGGAGCGATGTTCGGACTGTTTTGTTGCGCGGGAAGGCAGTTGTGATGCAGGGAGCTGATTTCAGCAGCCTGGCAGCCAGCATTTTGCTGCTTTGGGACGAGCTTTTCGAAGTCAGCAAGGAGGGGCAGCGGACTCAGTTCTGAACGGTTTCAGAACGAGTGATCGCGAGATCCAATGAACGGCCACGGAATTCCAGCGGCGGTGGTCGGATGCGGGTGAAGCATTCGAACTGTAGTGGGCGATCGCAGACCGGACAGCGAAGGCCGTTTTCTGGCGTACGAGCCAGCACCGGCGGCGAACACTGTTCGAGCTCAAAGAACACAAAAGGTCTCAATGACGGTCTTGAGGTTTGTCAAGAATGACATTGAAGAAAGATCTTCGAGCGTGATCTCTGTTGAGCTGATTGTTGTCGGTTCGTGGGGGTACCTTGCTTCTTTTTAGGCATGGGTTCGGTGTTCGATGAAGGGAAGAGAAGGTCTTTCCCGGACGGTGTTTGGTTTGCGCAATATTCACAGGCTCCACCCAGCCCGCACTTCGACGAACGGGTCATGCAGACAACGAGACATCCTTCGCAGCAATGCGAGGCCAGCATGGTATCGATCGCGGGAGCCGGATGGATCACAGCGTCTCTGACAGCACAAATCGACGGTCAGATCGTTTCGAAACAGAAACCGATCTCTTCGCCGCTGCGCCACTCCGAGGATGCAGCCGCAATCGTTGCTCGAACAACCGTCGCTTCCGAATCAATGCCAGAATCCGCCGGAACCGAACCACTATCAAATCGCCAATCCCAGGGTGACAACCCCTTGCCCCATCGGTAAACTGCTCCGCAGCGGATCCATTATCGTGATGAATCCCGCAAGCCAACAACCGAGCCGCAATCACTCGCAAAGCGGCAACGTACAACGCTCGATCTCTACGCCAGCATCCTGCCGTCGCATAGATCCCAATTCGTTATGTGGCAACACCCAGCACTATAAAGAAGGGACCCCGATCACAATGAGTGAATCCCCGAACGGACTGACCGCTGGATGGAAAATCGCTATCGTTCTCGCGTTACTGATCGCGTTGGCCAATGGAGGCTTATCGGCGCTCTCCCAACGCGAACAGGAGCGTTTCACAAATCACGAAGAACGAATTGACAAGCTTGAGAATGCTGTCCGCGGAAATGATGTTGGGACGGCGCCGCGTGAAGCGAGCATAGAGGCGCGGCTCGATGCACTCGAAAAGCGGATCCAATCCATCGAAACGCAGGGCGAAGGCCCAGAATCGCAATAACAGCGAACAAATCATCCGATCCTGACGCGTCTGAAACTACTCGTAAAAAGTAAATAACAGATCTGTGAACCGGAGTACTCATTCACTCAGCAACTGAAATCAAAGACTTCCGTTCGTGCCCGGTTGCGGCAGTCGTTTGCCGGTAGAGTCCTTACCTGTATTCCGACATCCGGAGAGCGGGTGAATTTGCAGTCCGGACACGTGCTGGCCAACAAGTAATGCTGTGTCCTCGTGGTGCTCCTCTCGGAATGTCGACCGCAGCATGTTCCATCAAATCCGCAGGTCGCGCAGTGGAAGGTCACGGCAACACGTTCGTTAGCGAATCGGTTGACTCACTCAGGGACAATCGCGGACGGCAACGGTAAAGTGCGTGCAACTCTAAAGGAAATATGACCATCGGTGCGAAGAATCGGCGACGCGCCGCGATAGCCGGATCGCCCCACCTCTGCCGGGACATCAAAGGCTCCGCCACGCGACGCGGCGTAGGCGTTGAGGCTGACGACCTGCGATCCGGGTGTTCCCGACATCACCTCGACACCGGGAACATACGGCTGGCCCTGCCAGAGGTCATGACACCATTCCCAGACATTGCCATGCATGTCGTGAAGACCGAACGGGTTCGCCTTTAACGTGCCGACTCGGTGGGGTCGACCATCGGAATTCAGATTGGTCCATTCGAATTCGACAGAATCAGACGCGTTGTCGCCAAACCACCACTCTGAGATGGTTCCTCCACGAGCGGCAAATTCCCATTCCGCCTCTGTCGGCAGGCGATATCCGTCGGCATCCGGGTTCACATGCACAATGGCCCCGACGGATCTTCAACGATCTCGTAAAAGGTTCCAGCCCATCAAGATGGCTGAGACGAATCAGGAAACTGACAGCGTCGATCCACGACACGTTCTCCACAGGGAAGTCGGATGTCTCCAGACCGACGACGTCGTCCTTCCTGGTTCCCGACTGTGCAAACCCGGCGGGATTGCTGTTCATGACCTGTTGAAACTGTGCCTGCGTGACTTCCGTCGTGCCGATGTAGAACGGTGGCGTGATGGCTACCCTGTGCTGATTGAGTTCAAATGACAGAGCGGATAAACACCAATCCGGCAGATCCTTTTTCTCCATGGCCATCATCAGGCTGTCGATCTCTTCCGATGTTTTTCCTCGCACAAAGTCACCGGGCGGAATCAGGCACATCGGAATCCCTGTAGAAGTCGTGGTCCTGACCGGTTTCTCCAGAAATCGAGCCCATGCTTCCTGATACTGCTCTGCCTGAGACCGGTCAAAGGGAACACTGGCGGCGGGTGGATCGGCACCGTTGGACATCTGTTTCGGAGCGTTGAGGTCTGTTGTTCCATCCTGCGCTTGCTGCCTGCGGCCGTTGACGGACTGGCGTCGACCGTATGTGGACCTTCAGGTGATAATTCAGAAACCGATTGGCCCGTCTTCAACGGCCACCAGACCGCCGTTTGCCGCAGCGAGAGTAATTGCCACCAGAAGCACGCCGATGTATGCCAGCCACCGTGCCAAGACGGGTTGCTGAATGGCCGACTTTCGACCTGTTACTGACGGAAGTAGCTGTTCTGCAGGACATTCTCCTGAGCCACCGCCGCAATTCGTCGGCGAAATCGGCTGCGGTGGGGTATCGATCGCTCGGTCTTTTCGACATGGCTCGATTGCAGATGGCCGCCAGGGCCCAATGGAACTTCGGGGCGAGTTCCTGATCGGAATCGGCCTTTGTTCGGCGACTTTCGAGATGATGTTGTGTGGTGATCCGGAAAATGGCCTTTTCCCCGTCAACAATTCTGTACAGGATCACCCCAGGCTGTACTGATCGCTCGCAGGTCCGACTTCCGCATGGTCACCTCGTGCTGTTCCGGAGACATATAGGCCGGTGTCCCCATGACCGAGCCGTCCAGCGTCAGGTTTGACTCATCATCGGTCCGTCTGGCGAGGCCAAAATCTGTCAACTGTGGCTCGCCGCGATCATCGATCAGAATATTGTGTGGCTTGATATCGCGATGAATGATCCCGCGTTCGTGAGCGAAATAGACAGCATCGGCAATCTTCGCAACCCACTCGGCGACTTCTCTCGGCGTGACAGGCCCTTCTTCGATTCGGCCTTGAAGTGTCGACCCGGCAACGAACTCTGATGCCAGAAACAGTTTGTCGCCATCCTGTCCGAAATCGTAGGTCGGCACGATATTCGGATGGGCGCAGTCTTGCAGAAGCGCGCGCTTCCGTCAGGAACCGATGCATTCGCTTTTCATCACCGCACGAAAAAGATGGTATCTTGAGTGCAACAAACCGCTCCAGCTGCGGATCCCAGCGCGGTACACGCGACCAAATCCTCCTCACCGACAAGTTCGAGCACTTCGAACCGACTGACTCTTTCGAGTATGGATCGGGCGCGACGGGCAATGACGACTTGCTGCGGGAACGACCGAGTCGGCGTGTCCGGATGCCGGGTTCGGGGACGGGACGAGGCAGTCGGTTCAACGGACAGAACGTTTTCGACCGATTCCGAATGGCGTGTGGCCGTTCGACGGAATTCACTTCGGAACGGCTCGCGACATGCCGGACATCGAACGATCGTTCCGGCATGGCGATCGCCGACCCGCACCGTCGTTCCACAATGGGTACAGTTGCTGTGGTAGTTGCTCATTCTGCCGACCCTGAATCTGCGTCCGAGCGATTGGATTCGTATGTTCTTCGGTCAGTGTATGGCAGAAGTTCCGCCTGCATTTCTTCGGCGCTCTGGTACCTGTCCTGTGTGCGACGAGCCATCGCACGTTCAATCACATTCGCCGGCCGGATCCACCGCCGGACAGCGTTCTGCCGGGGGAACAGGCGGCTCGTTGAGAATCTTCGCGATTCCTTCAGACGTGTCTACAAAGTCGTATGGCTGGTGTCCGGTCACAAGTTGATACAGCGTCGCCCCGGCCGCATAGACGTCACAGGCCGGGGTTGCTCGACGGCAGTCCAGAATCTGTTCCGGCGGCATAAAGGCAATCGTCCCCTTGATTTCGTTGCTGGTGCTCATGGCACTCAGACCGCATTCATGAAATTCTTCGCAAGACCAAAATCGGCGAGCTTCACACGCAGTCTTCCGCCAGAGCGATAGACAAGCATATTCGACGGTTTGATATCCCGATGCACAATGCCGTTGTTGTGAGCGAACTGCAATGCGTCGAGAACTCTGCAGGTGAGCCCTGACGCGATTTTCATCCGGTCATAAACGAAGACGATCGCAGAATCTCGTTCAGGTCCGCCGTACCGACAAATTCCATGACCAGAAACGGCACTCGATCCACGACTCCGAACTCCAGCAGCCGAACGATGTGGGGATGCTGCAGTTTCGCAAGCACTGCCGCTTCCCGGATGAACTGCCTCAGGCGTTCGGCCTCCGCCGATGCCGGCCGCACCAGTTTGACGGCGACTGAGTGCCCGTCGGTCTGCCGCAGCCCGTGAAAGACACAACCCATTCCTCCTTCACCAACAATGTGCGTGATATCATATCCCGGGATCGCCGGTTTTCGAGATATAATGACCGTGGAGTCGAATGGTGCCGGCTCCGGATGCGGCGACTTCGGATCTGCCGAATCGACTGACCGGTTACGTGATGTCACCTGAATCACTGATCGGCCGATCTGCACCTTGTCACCATCAAGCAGGGACGTCACGTCAGAGATCCGTAGACCGTTCACTTTCGTTCCGTTGCGGCTTCGCAGATCTGCGACCACGCAGTGCGGCGGATTGATCTCAAAGCGGCTGTGAAACCGAGAGCACTCTTTATCGTCCGGAAGGCTCAATTGTGCGTGGGGACTGCGCCCCACAATCCACGTCTGATGTGAATGAAACACATTTGAAAGACCGCAGGCTGGTCCGGCGATCACTTCCAGTCGGACTTCCGCGGTGTTCAGATTGCTGCCGACTTCGTGCTTCATGATTCTGACTGAGTTCAGGCGATGAAGAAAACCCGACATCCGGGGAACAAGACGTCCGGGGACACGCCAGCTTCGCCCTTCATGGTACGAAAATCCGGTCGCTCTGGACAGGGATTGGCGGTTTATTGGTCAGCGTCGGGTGAGGAGCATTCGAATCGGTTGAGCAGGTATGTCGTTCGAGTTTTCTACGTTCAGCGATGGTCCAGCGGTGTTGAGGGTGAGAGGAGCCATGCGTGTTGCAGCAGGGACTCAATGACATCGCGAATGTCGGCTGGATCCTGTTGGATGGTTCCCGCCATCGGCTTCTGGCTGTGGGAAATCAGATGGAAGGCATGCCCCCTGTCGGCCCAGTCAATGCCGACAGAGATCATGTCGTCGTGCGGTTGTGTCATGGTCTACTTCCGTAGTCTGGAGTGAAGGAAAGGATTGCTCAGGAACCACATCGTCGAAGTGTTTATGGCGGACATGCGAGCGCGCAACGGCTGTCTTCATCTGAGGATTTGTTGTTGATGTGATCCGCGAATCCTCACTGCGAAGGTCTCCGGTAGTCGTCTGCTTCTCTGAGGGCAGAGATTGCGGCAGCCGCGGACAATTCGTCAGTGAGGATTCGAGCGTTCTCAGGATGGCGGGGCAGATCAGGAGTTATCAACACTCAATTCGGGCGAGGATCAGTATTCGCCGCCGCTGTTTTCAGCTTGTTGGCCCGGTCTCCGAGCTGTAGACTGGCTCCGGCCCGCTCCAGCACGAATCAAGGTCGGCGGATGACCTTAGGCTGCGGGCGGTTCGGTTTTGAACTGGAAAATCGTTTGCCGCGGCCCGGTGAACGCATTCGTTCTTCGCAGAAGACTCCACACTGATGAACGCAGGCGAACATCTCGAATCTCGCCCGCAAATCAGGTGGCGTTGGATAATTGCCGACGCGGCAATCGCTTGTGGCATCATCTGGTTCCGTCATGTTCAAGAACCCTACCGTGAAACCCAGAAGCTTCACAACCTGATTCAGTCCCTTGCTGGCCGTTGTCCGTCTGATATGGAACCGTCGCAGTGGAAGGTTGCCGTCGACTGGACGAACAATTTGAACTCCAACAGCCTTGTTTGGGGATTCAAGGACGGAGCGGCAATCAGAAGGCATCGAAAACAGATCGAGGAAAGAATTCAACGTAAGGTCGATATGGACACTATCACCTGGATCTGGGACCAGTACGCAGAGCTTTGTCCCGCCGGCGCACGATACCAACAATGGCGACAAGTTATGCTCGATGAGATCGCAGAAGCCGACCATATCCGATAGACCGGACGCTGCCGATCTGGGGACAAAAGGGGTCAGGCACCGTTTTCATTGAGTCCGAGTGGTCCGCGATGACGAGTTGTGATTTCCAGACCCAGTTTTGCAGTTGTTCCGTCGGACAAGGTTTCATCGCCAAATGGCGAACCGAGATTCCTGCTACGACGGATTGCAGACAGCGAGACATGTTTCGCAGCAATGCGAGGCCAGCATCGTTTCGAACGTGGGAGCCGGATGGATGACAGCGCCTGACAACACAAGTCGATGTTCAGATCGCCTCGAAACAGAAACCGGTCTTTTCACCGCTGCGTCACTCCAAGGATGCAGCCACAATCGTTGCACGAACAACCGTGGTATCTGAATCATTGTCACCATGCGACGAAATCCGAACCACCGTCAATTCGCCAATCCCAGGGTGACAACCCATCGCCCCATCACTAAACTGCTCCGCAGCGGATTCCTCACCGCGATGAATCCCGCAAGCAAACAGCCGAGCCGCAATCACTCGCAAAGCGGCAAAGCCCAATCTCTACACCAGCATCCTGCCGTCGCATAGATCGCAATTCGTTATGCGACAAGGAATTCACAGGGCACATCGGACATGAATGGAGTCGAACAAAACCCGTACACGCCCTCAAACGCCGTGGCAATGGACACATGGGACCTATCTGGTTTCGCACGCCGAGTTTCGCTTCGAGCGTTACAGAGCACCTTCTTGGCAATTCTGTTCTGTCTATCCTTCTTGTTTCTTGGCTATTCAGCAAAACAGGGTGTCACAGAAGGATGGGATTACACAATCTTCTTTGTCACCGAATACCCGCTTCTGACCGCAGCAATCGTGGTGTCAAATGCGTTGATTCGCGGTATCTTTCTTCCGCGTCCCCGGCTTAGCACCGTCTGGTTGCCATTGGTTGCAGGCGTGGCATCATTCCTGAGTTACAATTGGGTGCATTTCCGCATTGAATCAATCCAGCAAGTGCTCTTTCCTTTCGGCTGGGGTAATGGCATTTTTGAGTTAGTTATCGAGGCGAGTTTGCCGACTTTCGTCGGGGTTGCTGTTGAGGGCGTTTGGCACGGCATGCATCGCGTTTCTACACGGCGTACGAAAATCAGAATCGGATAACCACACATAACAGGCGAGTTGTGGTCGCCCCGCAATCACATGGACAATCAATCACCACAACCACCTGATTGTCGGCGTTCGCCATACTTGAAGACATGCAAAGCAAACCCACCCCGTACGAGGCAACTCAAACGAATGCCGCGGATAAATCGGCCTCCCCCATCGGGACACAAAAGGGGTCAGGCACCGTTTCCATTGAGTCCGAGTGGTCCGCGATGACGAGTTGTGATTTCCAGACCCAGCTTTGCAGTTGCTTCCGTCGGACAAGGTTTCATCGCCAAATGGCGAACCGCGATTCATGCTACGACGGATTGCAGACAGCGAGACATGTTTCGCAGCCATGCGAGGCCAGCATCGTTTCGAACGTGGGAGCCGGATGGATGACAGCGCCTGACAACACAAGTCGATGTTCAGATCGCCGCGAAACAGAAACCGATCCTTTCACCGCTGCGCCACTCCACAGATGCAGCCACAATCGTTGCACGAACAACAGTCGCATCCGAATCAAAGCCAAAATCCGCCGGAACCGAACCACTATCAAATCGCCAATCCCAGGGTGACAACCCGTCGCCCCATCGGTAAACTGCTCCGCAGCGGATCCATTATCGTGATGAATCCCGCAGGCCAACAACCGAGCCACAATCACTCGCAAAGCGGCAAGCCATACAACAAGCGGGTCAGCCGGAGCCGTCGTCCACCCGCTTTCACAGGACAACCGGCTCGCTCCGGCTCGGTTTCGATGGTCGTTACCAGGCTCTATAAATCCGATGCAATATGTCATTGTTCTCCACGACAACAGCGACGATACACCTGAACTGCATTGTGGCCCCGTTCCTAATGGCGACGCTGATTATTTGCGTCTCGCTCTGAAGAATCTGACGCCCCTGTCTGACGAACACTATGTGAATGGACCGGCGGCAATTCTGCGCACAATGGCCAATCACAGCTATGTACTTGACGGCTCTCAGCTCTACTGGTGTATTGAGTGGGAGCCAGGCCTGCTGATCATTTCAATGGCCCCCGATGGCGAATTGAAATGGGTTGCATTGCGATCACCTGTTCCTGACTTCGGAGGGCGTGAGCCGCTGCCGGAGGACGGCGACCCGGACGACTACGATGACGGTGATAACCCTCAATACAACTTGATATTTACGCCTCTGGATGCGCAATATGATGCCGATGAGCGGGAAAGTGGATCCTTTGTGCCTGCAACGGAGGATTTTCAAAATCGATTCCATGTCGCCCTTGCACATGTGAAATCTCTCGGGGAGACGATTGAGCAACGACATGCGAATGACCTGGAAGCATGGATCGGCATCTGCCAGAAGAATCTCAGGGATTGGTGTGGAGAAGGCATCAGGCTGAAATCCGGCATATAAATATGCACATGCGCCGGAGCGGTCGCTGGCAGGTCTGCTCAGAAAGTGATGGAGTTTAAAATGTCTGATGATTACGAACGTCAATTTTCCCGCATTCATGCGCCCTACATGCAATCGGTTACGCTTGTCCACTGCGATGATGTGTTCGAGGCCCGGAAGAATGCGACTTCGCTGCAGCTGAGGAGCAACTGTGCGAATGTCGATCGCATCGGGGAATACAAAGCCATCAAACGCATCTATTGCGAATTGCGTACGGACTGGCTGAAGCCTCTTTCGAAGTTGCCGCTTCTTCAGCACATACAGTTCACTCTGCCAAAGACGCCCGCGATTCCCTCCCTCAGGATTCTTAATGGGATACGGACACTGGTCCTCTTGTGCAATCGGCATCAGGATAGCCTGACGTTTCTTCGGGGATTGAAATCGCTGCGTTCGCTGTGTGTGAGCGAAGCCGTTCAGGTCAGTGATCTGACCCCAATCGGTTCGCTCAACAATTTGCAGGAGCTGTACATTGACGGGTCAATGAGCAGCTCTGGCAAGGTTCGTTCCTTTGCACCTCTGGCGAAGCTCACGGATTTGCGTTTTGCCGTTCTGATGGTCAGGTCTGAGGAGAAGACCTCACCCCTTCGGCACCTGCATAAGCTGAAGAAGCTCGAATACCTTTCACTGGCTCCTCAGTTTGCCAGAGACGAAGAAGAGCTGAACTCACTACTGGACTCATTACCCTTGCTGAAGAAAATTGAGTTCAATGGCGGTCTGACGTGGCCAAGAACCAAACGCCGGGGATAATCCACTGGAGTTCACCCTCACGGCAAACCACTTCTATCCGGAACCTTTCGGCCCGAAGGAACATCGGCCGGAGTCCCTGCAGATGTGGCTCTTGCTCGGCACCTCGACCGCCGGACCTCGGGCATTAGACGTTGCCCCCCCGGCAATCCATTCCCGGAATGCTAGGCAAAACACCGAAGCCGGCCTTTGGAACTGTCTTCACCCGCCACCAGGCAACCTTCACCAATTGCGATGCCGGCGTTCACTGGCTTTCCCGCATTGAACTTCCAGACTTCTTTGCCATCGGCCAGTGACAAAGCGTAAAGATTACCGTCGCCTGAACCAAAGTAGACTCTCTTGCCGACAACAGCTGCAGAACATTCGATGCGGGCACGCGTGGCAAAATTCCATCGCGGTTGCCCCGAGATTCGATCGATCGCATGCAGGCGTTTGTCGTGACTGCCGACGATCACAAGATCATCCGTCACGGCGGCTGAGGCGTGATAAGGCATCGTGCGGTCGCCCGAATACCTCCACGTAAATTCACCGGTCTTCCAGTTCATCGCGACGACTTCCCCCGTGTGAGTGCCCACGTAGAGGATGTCACCGACGATGGCTGGTGAGGCAACCAGATACGAGCCCAGTTCGACGTCTTTGAACTGTTCGCCGGATTTCACATCGATCACACGCAGGTGTTCATCACATCCTGCCAGAAACGTAAAGTGTTCGGCAATGGCAGGCGAGCAGTTGACGCGGTCGTTGGTTTGAAACTTCCAGACTTCTTTGCCATCCAGCGAAAGGCAGTACAGGAAGGAGTCATGTGAAGCCAGCAGCAGCTGGTCTTCAAACTGGCTTACGCATCCCGCAATTTCGGCATCTGTCGTGAACTTCCACAGCCGTTTTCCCGTGACACGGTCCAGAGCATGCAGAACGCCATCTTCGTCACCGATGTAAACGGCGTCTTTGGTGACAAGCGGCGCCGCTTTGAAACCGGGAGCAAATTTTTCGGGATCCGGATCGTCGATTGAACGATGATTCCAGATTTCCCTTCCGGTCAAACGATCGAGGCAGTAGATCCTGCCTTCCAGAGCGGGAGCGTAAACGTGGTCGCCGACGATGGCCGGCGTAGCGATCCAGCCGTCTTTGCTTTCCATTTCCCAAAGCTGCTTTGGATTCTCTGACAACATGCAGGATGCCACACCGCGCTGGTCAGGGGTCGCTCGGAAACTGGGCCAGCCTGTGGATGAAATACGATCGCCGACCTTCGCCGACACGGCACTATCCTCACCTGCGGGCACTGTCAGCAGACTGTTTCCAGCCAATCCACCGGCCAAAATTGCTGTGAGGCGACCGAGTGATGATCGGCGACTGATATTCGAGGACTGGAACATATCGACTGCCCTGAACGTTGGAACTCGCTGAACGTCAATCCTGTGAACTCAGAGTGCGTTACGGTAGACCTGGACGAAAGCTTCGACATCCATTTTTCTGGGATTGAATGTCCCTGTCCACTGCTGCGCGGCTTCATCAGCCAGTCTTGTGATCAATGAATCGTCAATATCCGCATCGATCGTTTGACTCAGCGACACCGGCATATCCGCAAGGCGGAGCAATTCGGTAAAACCGTCCGCCAGAATCTCAACGGCCGTCCCGGATTTCGCGGACGCATTGCACCAGCCCGCCGCGGTAGCCAGGTCGTGGTAAAGGTCTGCGGCAACGACTGAATTCCATCGAATGATATGTGGCAGAAGCATTCCCACCGCGTGGCCGTGAACCGTGCCGAAATGCGCCGTCAGAGGATTCGCTGCTGCGTGTGCTGCCCCCAGCATACTGGCTTCAATGGAAGTGCCAGCGAAGAATGCCCCCAGTTGCATGTTACCGCGGGCAGCGAGGTTGCCAGGTTCGCGCAAAACGGTGGCGAATGACTGTGCCAAAAGCGACCAAGCATTCCTGGCAAACATTTGAGAAAATGGATTTCGTTTGGTTGTGACAAAGCTTTCGATGGCGTGCGTCATCGCATCGATCCCCGTTGCCGCAGCGACCGAAGGTGGCATGGTCACGGTCAGTTCCGGATCGAGAATGGCAACACGACATGCAGCCTTTGAATCCCCACACGCCATCTTGGTGTGGGTCTTTGCATCAGCGATCACTGCGAACGATTGCGCTTCGCTTCCGGTTCCGGACGTGGTGGGAATTGCAATCATGGGCAGCATAGGTTGAGTGGCACGACCAATGCCTTTGTAGTCGTGCATCTGGCCACCATTCGTCAGAAGAAAGTTGGCCCCTTTCGCGCAATCCATGCTGCTGCCGCCACCGAGCCCCACGATTAAGTCGATCCTGAGGGGGCTGGCAAATTCCACACATTTGTTAACGTCGTCTGTTGTTGGGTTTTGCGTGACGGCATCGAAGACAAAGACCTGCATCCCGGCTTCCTGAAGAACCCGACAGGCTGTTTCTGAGTGACCTGCGTCGCGAAGTCCTGGATCAGTGACCAGAAGGACGCGGTTCGCCTTCAGTTCGACTGCAATCGTGCCAAGCTGACCGAAAGTGCCGGTACCAAAAACCAGCCGCGTGCGTGGCGTGAAGTCAAAACTGGCCGGCGAACGGCTGTTAAGCGAGTTCGAGCTGGTAAAGTCAGTAGTTATCAAAGGCTGCATGAAACCGGAGCCGAAGGAGGGTAAGGCAGGCGAGGGGATTGGATCAGAGTGTTGTAGACGCAGGAAACCGTTGGAATTGCCGTAAAATCGCGTCACAGACGCTCAAAGCATACTTGCCCGCAACTTCAACAACAATGATTTGCGTCAAACCGAACGCAATCCAGCCGTATTTTGAAATGCGGCGTTTTGCTCACCGAAATTAAAGACGGCGCTCGGGCCGCTGACAATTGGG
This sequence comes from Planctomycetaceae bacterium, assembly GCA_041398825.1. Lineage (NCBI taxonomy): Bacteria > Pseudomonadati > Planctomycetota > Planctomycetia > Planctomycetales > Planctomycetaceae > Planctomycetaceae bacterium. The sequence goes on from JAWKTX010000019.1 coordinate 19,013, forward strand.
GAAAGCTGATTCCGCAGGTTTACTTCAAAGTCCAGCCTCGAATGATGCACCAATTCGCAATTGCTCAGGAGTCGTGGTTGTAGAGCGATCTCCGGCAAATTCAGGGTCGACAAGAAACACCAAACAGGAGACATTCCCGGACAAGCCGCAGGCCGGGATGGTTTTGGGGCACGAAATGGCGATTCGAGCCAGATCCTGATGGGACAACGTAAGAAAACCGATTTCCGGGTTCCCCCGTCCATGCCCCGCCTTTTGACTGAATTTCATGATTCTGACGAGCCCGAAATTCGGGACTCATCCGAGCTGGAGGTCGCTACGACTGCGTCAGCGAGGCAGCACATGGAATCGGGCGTCCACAATCAAGACCTCTCTTCGCTGCCAGAAACGAGGGCGAATTCGGGTGGACGTGCCTGGTTCTCGTTTCGTGGTGTTCCCACCTTCGTCATGATCGTCGTTGGCGTCCTTCCGTTCTGGGCCATGCCAGTCGCGCACATTGCAAGCGGGCCGGAGACAGCGACCGGATTTTTCCACGAAGAACTGCCGTATTACATGGCGAATGGCCGTGCTGCATTTGATCGCGGCAACGGTGTCATGTACCCAAACCCGTATGATCCGGATTTGAATGCCCCTGTTATCTATGCACACTGGCTGCTTTGGATGTTCGGCGTCGCGCCTCGGTTCTTCGGCACGGATCCGGGGCAGTTGATGCTGGCGTTGACGTTCTTTGCATCGATTGGATTTTCCTGGGCCACATGGCTTCTGGTGAAAGAACACACTCTGCAGACCGCCAGTCGAAAAAATGCGCAAATCCATCCGGATTTTCTCACCGATGCGTCGTCAGGTTTTCACCAACCGACGCCACATGCCGCCTACTTGATGGCGATGTGGGGTGGCGGCATACTCGTGGTTGGTGGCTGGATTGCAATGTTGCTCGGAAGCGGCAATTCAACTCTGCTGCAGTTCGATCCCGGCAGTGGCCTTTGGTTTCTGAACTGGGGCCGCAATGCAACCTTCGCCACCGAAGCTGTCTATCACACGCTGGTTGCGTTCTGCTGGCTGAGTGAAATGAAAGATCGTCGCATCGCCGGAACGGCATTCTGCTTCGCACTGGCAACCACGCATCCATGGTCAGGCGTGGAACTTCTTCTGACTCTTAATCTTTGGCGATCCGTTCAGTGGCTGCGCGAACGCGACAAACGTTCTCTGGTATTACTCTGCACTGCCATGGGCATGCTGCTGGTATTTCTCATCTACTACAAAGTCTGGCTTCCAACATTTCCGCAGCACGCCCGGTTACAAAACGTTTGGGAGCTGGACTGGAGCCTGTCGACGGTTTCAGCTGTCTTCGGTTGGTGTATTGTTGGTGCGTTTGCTCTCGCCCGACTGGCGCAGAGCATTATCGCAGTCTCTCCGCGGCCGATCGTCATCGAACCATCGAATCGAAAGTCGGCAGACAGGACCGGGCAACAATCGCTGGTAAACACAGATCTGACTTCTGTTCAATCAAAACAGGTGTCGCTTTCCACCGCGGAACTCTTCCTGTGCTGCGCAGCGGCTGTTGCAATGGGCCTTGCCCTTCACGATCGACTGATGAAACCTGTCCAGCCATTGCACTTTACCCGCGGTTATATCTGGATGCCGCTTTTTCTGCTGGGTCTGCCTGTCATGCAGTCGTGGTGGAACCGGAGTCTTCGATCGGGTCTGCGAGGAAAGCTGGCGGTTGTGGGATTTGTCCTGATGTTCATCGCCGATAACGCTGGTTTTGCCTGGATTCAATCGAGCTGGGAACTGGACAGAACGCGTGGCTATCATCTGAGCCTGCACGATCGAGCCTTAATTGCAGACCTGCATAAACGAACGCCCGGCGCCGTTGTACTGACTGAGTCACCGGTTGTGAACTACCTGATTCCGGCCTATGCAAACCTGCGTCCGTGGCTGGGCCATCAGTTCAACACGCCCGATCACCGTCGTCGAGCCGAAACGATGGCTTCAATTTTCGCGGATGAAAAAGTACACGTGAACAGAATTCCGGATGATATTGACCTGCTTGTCATCCAAAGGACTCGCGACGATTCTGAACTGATCGATTCGCCAGAATGGATTGCGCTGGAAACTCCGAATGCCGAATGGCAAGCCTGGGGCCAAACTCGCGATTCCGGCACATTTTTACCGTGAACGCGCGGCTGAAGAGACTGATGCGATGAGAACAGCTGTCTTCTGTCTTTCCATGACCCTGGTTTCTGTCGTCTCACAGGCTGAATCGGTGCGACTGCCCGCGACACAGGATAATTCGATCGTGATGGTCGAGGGTGAATGGACCCGGAACGAAGGAAGCAACGGCCGAATACGCATCAAAGGAAACCAACACATTGTTGCGATGAACTTTGATGTCTCGCCCATCCGTGGCAAACTCATCAACCATGCGACGCTGGTCTGCCATCAGTCCGCCGAATCAATTTCGGGAGTGACAATTTCGACAATTGCAGCTCCCTGGGATGAACGGACTTCCAACGGTTTGACTTCCGGTGCCCAGCATTTTGACGGGTGGGGCTACTCCAACGCTCGTTTCCCCGCGATCTGCGGCGGCAACGCCTTTACGCTGGTGCATCAGACCGAATCCGTCGTGACTGACGGTGCATATCACTGGGAGATTCCGGTGGATATGGTGCATGCATTGTCGACCGGCGTCGCCTACGGCCTGGCAATTCATGAACATGATGCCGACTACAGCCGCAACCCCTCCATCTATTCAAGAGAACAGTCAGGCAAACAGCCGTATCTGCTTGTCGATATTCTGGAGGAAACCGATGCCAGACCTCAGCAGCCAACGGAACTGAAGCTGCTTCCTGTTGATGCAGGTTCAGCCAAACTAAATCTTCGAGCACCTCAGAATGGATTTGCCTATGAGGTCAGGGTGGATGGGCACTCCGTGGCACGACACAACATTCCCCTTGTTCGGGCCGGTGAAGAACAGACCATTCTTCTCAGAGATCTTCCTGAAACGTCCAGCGTATCCGGTCTTCATGAGATTACAGTCATAACAATTAACCGCACCGGAGAACAGACTGATCCTGCTGTTGTGAGAGGGCGTCTGTTCGATTTCGATTCCCCGGTCTTCCCCAGGGTTGAGATTCCGGAAAACGCTGATCAATCCGTTAACGGCAAGGCCGACGGTGTCGAGCCCGATGTCAACAGGAATGTTGTCGACACTGGAGTCATACCAGTCACCGATAAGTATGATCAATCCGGGCAGCCGGTCAGTGCATTGCCACCGGACTACCGACGTCACAACTGGTTGTTTGACGGACAGCGAATCCATCTGACTGCGGCGGCCGGTGAAGTAGTCAGTTTTCAAACGCTGCTGCGAGGGTCAGGAGACGTTCGGCTGCAATGCGAATTCGATGGTTCACCGATGCGCGTGGACATGTACAAGGCGATCTATGTGCCCGTCAACGGCCGGATGGTTCCCGATCCACTGATGCCACTGCCCGAGAAAATCCGCCTTTCACAGAACACCGATCAGTCACTGCTGGTCGACGTCTTCGTTCCGTTCGATTCGCCAGCAGGCACCCGTCGCGGAATGCTCCGGATTTCCGATGGACGTTCTGTCCCGATCGAACTGACGATTCTTCCGGTTCAGTTGCCGAAACGAGCCGCGTTTCATTGTGAAATGAACGGCTACGGCATGCCGGATCACGTGGACGATTTTTATGCATTACAGCAGGTCGCCTATGATCATCGCGTTCATGCAAACATCCTGCACTATTCCCATCATTCCGCTGCGCCGGGTGTTCGAAAGAGCAATCTTGATATGCGGCTTCGTTCCGGTCGGCGGATGGACAACCAGCGATATGATGCGATCGCCCCGCGCGCTCAACACGCCTACTGGGATGATTTTGTTGAAGCGTTCGGCCCTTATCTGAACGGCACTTTCTTCAGGAACGGGCACCGAGGCAGTATTCCCGCGCCTGGATTCTATCTGACGTTCCATGAGAGCTGGCCGCTGAACTGCCGAACGTACTTCAACGGTCACCCGGACGCATACCGTGCGTTCGCAACAACACCCGAGTATGCTCAGACATTCCTAAATATCGTTGACGACTTTGCCCGTCTTGCGCATCGAGAAGGCTGGGACGAAACAGGGTTTCAGGTGTACTTCAATAACAAGGGATCCCTGACTGAAACAACAAAGGCTCCGTGGATTCTGGACGAACCGACCTCTTACTGGGACTATCGCGCACTTCAGTTTTATGGCGAACTTACTGACAGCGGACGCAATCCAACGCAGAATGAATCGATCCGTTATCGGATCGATATCTCTCGACCGGAATTTTGCCGTGGGCAACTGGCCGATCGCAGTGATTTATGGGTCGTTGCATCTGCTGCATTTCAAAATTACCGCCGCCTGATCACAGATCGAATGCAGCAGAATGCGACCAGAGTCTGGGTCTACGGAACGACTAATCCCGTCGATGAAAGTAATCGACAAGTGCAGGCATGGGCACTGGATTCGTGGAAGTCTGGTGCAACGGGTATCGTTCCCTGGCAGACGATTGACAAGACTGGCAACGCACTTCAGAAGGCAGACCAGCTGGGGCTATTCATCTTCGATAAAACGGCATCCGGTGAAACCGTCGTGCGTCATTCAATGCGTTTGAAAGCCTATCGCGATGCCGAACAGCTCATCGCGCTGTTGCAGCTGGTGCAGGACCGAATGCAGTGGAACGCGAATCAAATGGCAGCGTTCGCAGATCATTATGTCACGCTGGCAGGAACCGTGCAAAAGGTGAATGATGCCGATGCAGGCACCAGTGAATACGACAGCGGGTCACTGATCGCCATCGACGCACTCAGACAGGCTGCGATCACGCTGCTTCGGTGATCTGTTTGTCGCTGAAAAAGACAAGAAGACGCGGCTTAATCGGCTCCGGTCCCGCTTGCCAGCGAGCTGACCTGAACTCCTTCGGAATATGACGCCACGGCCTGGAAGCTGTACTTCGTCCCGCTTTGGGTATCGGTCGACGGCAGCCGGAACAGGGTGAAAGTGGCTTCGTTTCCGGCACGCAGCGAGCGGTTGTTGAAACCAAAAACGCTGGCAGGCTTCGTAGACCCCGCATTCCAGATGTCGTGCAGGAGTGACAACGGGGTGTCGGAGTTCTCTGGTTTCATGACATTCAGCAGCTGAGCAACACAGTCGCCGGTGGTTGCACCGGATCCGGCAAGGAATTCCGTTTGACCCGCAACCACAATCCGTCCGTCGTCAAGAACGTCGACGGCAACTCCACCCGCCTGGTAACTGCCGGGATCACATCCACCAAACCCAGAGACATCACAGGTTAGCAACAATCGATCGTACGACTTGCACCGAACAATACACTTCAGCATGTCGCCTGGCACATGCCAGCCATCTGCGATAACGCTGACGGACAGTCGATCATCCGCCAGTTGTGGCCAGAAGATATTGCGATGTCGATTTATCATGGCAGCACATCCGTTGCCAAGATGTGTGCTGAGCGTCGCGCCCGCCTGAATGGCGGCATGAATCTGATCTGGCGTTGCGGCCGTGTGTCCAATGGAAATCACAATTCCCTGGGCGGTTGCAGAACGGATGAAATCCACGGCTCCCGGCGATTCCGGCGCTAGTGTGATCAGGCGGATCATTCCCCCTGAAGCTTCCTGCCATCGTTCCAATTCTTTGAGACAGGCTGGTCGGACATGCTGGCGCGGATGGGCTCCGCGCGGACCATCCTGATCAGAAATCGAAGGACCTTCCAGGTGAATTCCCCTGACCATTCCGGCAACGAGTTTGTTGCCGAGGCAGGCCTGACGAATCGTGTTTACACCGTGAAGCATGGCTTCGAACGAGCAGGTGATCAGTGTAGGAAAGAACTGGGGCACTCCGCGATCTGCCAGCGCCAGAGCAATTCGGGTGACTTCGTCTTCCGTGAGCGTTTCGCTGCAAAACCACAGACCGTGATAACCGTTGATTTGTATGTCGAACAACCCGGGAGCGACGAAGGGCAACGATGCTGCAAGATCGGCATCGCAATCGAGTGATTGAACGGAATCGATCCTGTCATTCAGAAAATGAACAGCAACGGGCCGAAGCGACTGATAATCGATTGCGTGCAGCGTTGTCATCGATGGATGCCGTGAAATGTCCCGAGTTGTTTCTTGCTGAATCCACGCCCCCCGCGGTTGAGGCAGGGTTCGCCGTCACGCGAACCGGATATCCGGACGAACTCCGAACGTGGTACCGTATGAGGGCGATGCGTCCGGACAAACGCGCACCATTTGATGACTCGCGATTGCGTGGTCGTCGATACCGCTTCGCTGATCCGAACTATTTGGTGTAGAGCGTCCTGCAGTCTTCCAGCCGAGTCCCATTGGCGTCTGTAATTGCAAACTTTGCGGGACCCCACATACTGACTCCGGCATGCCTGCCATCTTTGGCCAGCAGATAAAAGCTAAGGCCAAAATCCGGACGGCCCTGTGCATCTTTCAAACGAAGCTCAGTGGTTTTCGCAACACGTCGCAGGATTTCCATCCCCGCCTCTTCCGGTGATGCTCCCTGCCTCATCAATTCAACGCCTGCAAAGGAGCACATATTCTGAAGATTCGCTTCTCCACGCCCGGTACTGCCACACGAACCCACTTCATTGTCGCAGTAGAGTCCGGCACCAATAATTGGTGAGTCACCGACCCGTCCGGGAATCTTGAATGCCAGACCACTGGTGGTCGTCGTGCACGAAATATCAGCATTCGCATTGATACCCGCGCAATGAATTGTTCCGGTGGGACGGCGGAAGCGATGCGTCCGCAATGCCTCCCATGAAGAACTGGATGCCAGTGTTGCTTCATCCAGACCGACAGAATTGCGCCGGAAAAATTCAGCGACTTTCTTATCAGTATTTTCCGCAGCCGGCAGCCAGTCGTCTTCCTCGCTGAGATTTTCTTTCCAGGCCAGCCAGATCTTACGAGCGTGTTCGGTCAACAGGTTCTCTTCCGGAAAACCGTGGGCCCGGGCAAATTCCAATGCGCCCTGGCCCACCAGCAGCACATGATCGGTCCGGCGCAGGACCTGAAGTGCCACCTGAGCCGGGTGCTTGATGTTCTGAATGGAAGCGACTGCACCAGCCTTGTGACTCGGCCCATGCATGACCGCCGCGTCCAGCTCCACAATTCCACGTTCATTCGGCAGGCCTCCGTACCCGACACTCGTGTCATCCGGATCCGCTTCGACAATGCCGACCCCGGCGACAACAGCATCCAGCGGATCGCTTCCTTCCGTAATCATTTGCCACGCCTTCTTCGTGGCTTCCTGCCCGTTGGCAGATGAAATCACTTTCACGGGCGGCTGTGAATTCCGAGCCAATCCGGCTGCAGCACTGGAAAAAACACCGATACCGGCGGCTGCTGTACTGGCAGACTGCATAAACAGGCGACGCGACAAATCTGACATGGAACGGGCTCCTGAGTGCGAGCTGGTGGGATTTCGTCATTCCGGCAAAGGCGCTGTATAACATGCTGAACCACAAAACGAAAACGGCCGGGCCACTGTTTCCAGCTGGCTCGGCCGTTTCATGAAATTGCTGCCCGACCAACACCCCGAAAACTGGTCAGACCTGCTTTGAGGCAGATCGGTCAGATGACTCCAGGGCAATTCGGATCAAGCGTTATTTCACGCGAATTAGTTCAGGATCTTTGCGGTGTCTGCAACAACCTTTGCAACACTGTCGGCGTTCAGTTCGCCCGCAGCAAATGCATGGTTGACCTTCACGTTTGAACCAACCCACATCATGACAGTGACATCAGCGTTCTCGCCGATTTTGTAGCTTGATGGGCCAACGTTGTTTTCGAAAACAGTCAGCGGAGTACGCTGAATTTTCTGCTCTTCAGCAACTTTCTTCAGTGTACCTTCAGTTGCATCCGGGTCGTTCGTGAGAACAGTTACGAACGCAGCCATCTTCTTTTCGTCGGCATTCTTGACAACAACAGCGTCAATTTCCTTAACCAGCTTGGCAACATTTGCGTCGACGTTTCGAGCAAAGATGCTGACAACAGGGCGTGAACCGTACTGGCATCGGTAGCACAGCTTCTTACCAGCGCTTGGCCCGGTGACGTCGGTCACATTGAACGGAGCTGGACTGGCACCAACTTCCAGACCTGACTTAACGTCAGCTGCGCCAGCAAAACCCGATGCAACGACAGCCACAACCAAAGCCATGGCAGAAACAAAATTCCTCATACTTAGATACTCCCTAACGATCGACCTTCGGAAAGAGAAGCCCACCCAGACGATCCTGGTGGCGTAACCTGCGAAACACAATTGACAATCAATTGCAAACGAACCTCTGCAACGATGCCTCAGGAAAAAACGAAGCCTTACGAAGAAGACTTCTGATTCTTGATGATGTCCACGACAGCCTGGCTGTCAGCAGCGGCATCCACCGCTGTGTTCTTATGGATGATAGTCCCGTCGAGCCCAATGACAAATGTCCAGCGCGATGCAGTCACGCCGCGAGTCAGAGAAATTTCGATGCCATCGACAGGTTTCTTGATGGTCGCACCGTCGCGAAGGGGCACGCCAAATGCCCTGGCAACGCTGCCGTCTTCGTCAGCAAGCAGGGCAAAATTGAGATTGTGCACCTTCTTGAAGACCTTGTGGTTTTCTACGGAATCGCCGCTGACTCCCACGACTTCCACACCTTCCTGCTGCAGAGTTTTCTGATGGTCGCGAAAACCGCAGGCCTGCTTGGTGCATCCCCCCGTCAGATCGGCTGGATAAAAGTAGACGACCACAAACTTCTTTCCGATGTGGTCGGCCGATTTCCATGTTTCGCCGGAATCGTCCCTGGACTCAAAAACCGGCGCCTTATCCCCAACGTTGAGTGTAATTGACGGCGGCTCACTCCCGTGACTGTCATGCATGTTTACATTCATCAGGGTAAAGGCAACAACCAAATTCGACAGAAGGCGCATTGAATAACTCCGGGAGCAAAACGGTCGGAACTCCGACGGTTCGCGTCAGTCCATTAACGCCTGAATCCAGCGTCGCTATGTTCAGCGACATTGGTTACGTCCTGATTCAAAAACGGGTGGGGATCTACCTGAAAAATTCTGGAAATATCTGCTCTAACAGCTGGGTGTGATTTTGAATTTCCAAATTGGTGAACCAATCAGGAAGGTTTCGAACAATTGCCGGCGGGCAGCCGCTTGGGAGCGACCGGGTGTTAAAGAAGTCTCATGAGGATAGGGGCGGCAGATTGGTACGTCAAACACGCAGTTGGCCGGAATAACGATTTTTTCCACGCCAACTGTGCTTTCGGGGGCGAAGTCCTCTCAAAAACTGCCCATTTTCACCCTGGATGGCCGATTCGACGATCGGAGGGCTCGTTTTTCGACCGAGGAGTTTTTGAAGGGCCGATACGCCGCCGGTTCCGTCAGGACATCAGAAACCGAAACGCCAGGCGCGCCGCACTGTGCTCTGCGCTGGTGAGATAGGGGACCAGCCGACCGAATCCGTAAATGGTTTTGATTCTGTGGGTCAGCCTTGCCTCGTCCCGCTTCAGGTTGCCTTGCCAGTAAGCCGAATCGAAGGGGTCCAATGGGGATTGAATGACCCTACCGAGCTCTGATTCAACGTCCGGCAGCATTCTCCACAGGCGAATATGCTGGCGATGAGCAGGCAATCCTTTCCGGGCAACATCCGTAAATCCAAGTCGGTGCAAATCCACCAGTGCCGCAGCGTGATTGATGATGTGCCACAACCCGCCGAAACCCTGCCGCTTGACTGAAGCCGTTGCAATAAGTTCGGAAACCGTTACCGACACCATATCTTCGATGGAACCATACGGGGGTAATTTGGAGTCAGGTTCCGTCAGTTCGATCTGATTTCCCGTAAGCCATCCCTTTTCTTTTCCGAAATAGCCCCGACCTGCATGGGCTGTATCAAAGCTGGAGGTCAGGCCCCTGACCCCGGATATCAGAGCATTGGTTGCAAATTCCGGATGATCAAGAATCGCTCGGATGGCGAGCGATGCGAAAATCACATTGTGTCCCGATTGACGTGTCTTCCCGATATTCTGAACCAGTGCAGCGGCAATATTCCGCGCTGCCTCTTGTGAATCGCGCTTCGACGAGCTGTCAGCATCGGATGGCAGCGACTGGAAGAGTTCAGTGGGGGTAACACCTGCTTTAGCAGCGTTGAACCAAATGCCTTCTTCCCCTGCAATGATCCGATCAAGTTCTCCCGCGACTCCTTCGTAGATATGCGAATCCAAATCGGGATTGTCTTCTCCGATGTAATACCCGGCCAGAACAGCAGCCCCCAGATGTCCAGCCATGGAGCCAGCCCGATGGGCGTTGCCGATCCCGTTCACACCTTTGACCAGATAATCGTAGTCAATCATTTCCCACCTCCCGTTCAGAGCACAATGGCCATCACATCAGGAGAATACCGCGAGAACAGCTGGCCAGGAAAGCACCTCAGGAGCGATTTCGGAAATCGTTTCTGCTTCGCAATATCGGATTGTTCCAACGCCGGGCGTTTAGCGATGCGGAAGAGGGTCACGAACCAAACTGGGGGAAGCCTCTGGCGGCGGATGCACTGTCAAAAGCACATTCCGCCCCAAAGCGTGGCGGTTCGCAATGCTTTATTTTTCACCATTCAGGAGTGACAGCAACCGAGCGTCCTGAAGACTCTCGACGCGCAGGGTGGCCATGCTGAAGTCGCCAGCGGCGGTGTGACGGTTTGGGACACTGACAATGATGGCCCCGGCAGCAGAAGCGGCTCGAGTCCCCGTTTCACTGTCTTCCAGAACCAGCATCTCGGACGGTGCAACGTTCAGCCGTTCCGCGACTGCGAGGTAGATCTCCGGATGGGGTTTCCCGTGGGTCACATCTTCTGCGGTCATTGTAAAATGAAACCGGTCGAGCAGATTGAAACGGGTCAGAAGTTCGGTCATGTAGCTCCGGGGAGATGACGTCGCGACAGCCCGGGGAAGGTTACGACTTTCGATCAGGTCCAGCAATTCCGGGAGTCCTGGCATCATCGCCAGGCGATTCTCAGCGATGGCGGCAAACAGTTCCTTTGTCTCCATCATCAATGCGTGGATGTCGTCTTTTACCCCCGTCATTTCCTTCATCACAGCGAATGCTTCGTGAGCCCGTCGACCGAGCATGGCGTCTCGCACTTGAGTGGTCATGACCATCCCACGGCGTTCCAGCAGCTGCTGACCAGCGAGATCGAAAACATCTTCTGTGTTCAGCATGAGTCCATCGAGATCAAAGACGACGGCTCGAATGTTATACTCGGCGGAAGGATTCGTGTTGAAATCAGACATCGTCTTTCGTGGTTCCTGCGGCTTGATTTGAATACAGCCCTGAGATTCGCGTCGGCGTAACCCTTTGGAGACAGACTTTGTGCGCTCCCAGCAGCACGTTGACAGCGACAGCCTGACTCGAGGCGTACCAACTCGAGTCTCTACCTGGCACTTCCTGAGACCGTTGATGGTTTCACCGTCGGAAGTGGCAGTGTCGCCGTTCGACGGCTGGGCGGCGAACTGACCTCGCAGTACAGCTGAATGATCTCATCCAGCATACGATTCTCATTGAATCGCTCTGTGACACGCATCTGGCCTGCATGTCCGATTTCTCTGGCGCGGTCCGGGTCCTTCAGCAGTTCCGAGATTTTGTCCGCGAGACTGCGGCTGTCCGATGGCGGGACGAAAAGGCCATTGACACCATCCTCGATCACTGTCACGACCCCTCCGACGCCGGATGCGATCACCGGTCGGCCCAAAGCCATTGCTTCCAGCATCATGACACCAAACCCCTGCTGCAGTGACGGCAGACAGAATATGTCCATCGCTGAAAGGTACGCACGCATCGAAACACTACCGTCCACAAATGTCAGACGGCGGCTAAGTTCCAGTGACGAAGCCAGGTTTCGGAGACTGCGTTCTTCCGGACCACTGCCCGCCAGAATGATTCGAATATCGTGACCAGATTCGACCAGGCGATGACAGGCCCGAAGAAAGAATGAGGCGCCTTTTACGACTTCCAGCGGCCCGGCCATTCCGATCACAGGTTCTGACGGCGAATCCATGGGTTGCCGAATTGCCCCTTCTTCCGGAACGGCCACACCCGGCAGGATGACTCGCTGCTCAATTTCACCAAGACGCGGGTGAGGAGCAATTTGATTCTGGACGCTTTCGCTCACAGAAATGATGGCTTTCAGCCAGGGAGTCACCGATCGCAGATTCAGAGCCGCAGCTTCACTGTGATCACTGACCGTTACCACAACAGGCCGCTGCAGACGATCCGCAAACCAGCCTGCCTGCGGCAGCAGCCGATAGTCCTGAGCGTGAATTACATCCGGTGGTTCCTTTTGCATGTCACGGTAGAGCGTACGCAGAACGACCTGTCCCCACACAGGAATGGTGTATCCGCTGATACAGTGCAGGCGAACGCCTTTCAACTGGTTCTCATCCAGCGGACCAACACCCGTGCATAGCAGGGCTGAGTCAATCTCTCGCTTCTCAAGTCCGCGAGCGAGTCGCAGGGTCAGCAGAGAGGAGCCGCGGAACGACAACTCACTGTCCAGCAAAAGAATTCTTTGAACTGTATCCGCCATGATTTCGCTATGACTGCCCGTTCCTGCGACTACGAACGACGGAAGATCCTGGGGCGAGATAACACTTCGCTGATCAGGATGGCCTGCCGAATACCAGCCGGACTGCGCAGGGCAGCAGCCAGTTCTTTTGCGGCAGGATTGCCGCCGACCATAGGTGCCATGTTCATTTCGTTACTGGCCCCGCCAAGGTCCTGAGCCACGAAATCATCAATTTGTTTGTGCATGTGTTCAGACACGTGCTGGTTGATGTACTGGTCGACATGCTCCGTAATGCCACCCCTGAAAGCGGCCTTTTCCTGCCGTTCACGTTCGACGGTCCGTTCAGCCATTGAATTCAGCCGGGCCCCGGATCGTGAATCGCTTGCCCGAGCTGACTGTCTGGCCCGCGTCCCCGTGCCGGTCCGGGATGCCTTCTTTGACCGGGATCGTTGTTCGTTGCTTCGTTGAACTGGTTGAGAAGTCTTCTGTGCCGATGGGCGCGACGGAGTTCGCAATGGACGCTCATCGCCTTTGTTCTGCTGCCGAACATCGGTCAGAAATGCTTCCAGTTCGGACTGAACTCGGTCCTGATTGTTCGCCCTCGGCTTGTTATTCAGAGGAGCATTCCGGGCTTTTGCTTCTGCCGATTTTTCAACCAGCGTTCGCACCACACCGATGATGCCAATGATGAGCAGGACAATCAGCTTTTCCATGATCGTGTCTCAGCCTGAATTTAATTTTGCCCGGTCTCATTTCCCTGGGAAGGCCCCCAACAGCTAGCCGTCCATCGATCGTTGTGGTCGAGCCCCTTCGCCAGCCAGTGCATCTCTCATGCGGGTATCTGCCTGAACGTTCTTCAATTCGTAGAAGTCCAGTAAGCCGATCTGTTTTCCACCGAACGCTTCCGCCACTGCATTGGGAACCTGCGCTTCGGCCAGGACGACCTTGGCTCGGTTTTCCTGAATTCGAGCGACCATCTCCTGCTCGCGAGCCCGGGCTTCAGAACGACGTTGTTCAGCTTTAGCCTGAGCAACTCTCATATCCGCTTCGGCCTGATCCGCCTGAAGTCTCGCTCCGATGTTTTCACCGACATCAATATCTGCGATGTCAATCGAAACGATTTCGTAAGCGGTCTGGGCTTCCAGACCTTGTGACAGCACGATTTTCGATATGGAATCCGGATTTTCAAGAACCAGCTTGTAGGAATGCGTCGAGCCGATGGCCTGCACGATCCCCTGACCAACGCGTGCAATCACCGTTTCTTCGGTCGCACCGCCGATCAACTGAGCGATGTTGGTCCTCACCGTGACGCGAGCGCGGGCACGGAGTTGAATACCATCACCTGCAACAGCATCCAGCGTTCCGGCTGTGCGGCGGGGATCCGGACAATCAATCACCTTTGGATTTACACTGGTCTTGACCGCTTCCAGGATATCACGCCCCGCAAGATCAATGGCCTGCGCTGTGTCCCAGTCAAGTTCGATCCCTGCTCGCTGCGCCGCGATCAAGGCTCGCACGACGTTTCGCACGTTTCCTTTTGCGAGGTAATGGGCTTCGAGTGCTGCCGTGGTAATTGGATAGAACCGGGTCAGTCCGGCCTGAACAGCCATAATCTTGCTCACCACGATGACTCGGGGATCACACTTTCGCAGCCGCATCTTGATCAGACCGACCAGCGAAATCCCTGCACCGGAAAATTTGCACTGCAGCCACAGGCTCGCAAACTGCGCGAAAATGGCGAGAAATGCCACCACGAATAACAGCACAAACACAACGACAACCAGTTGACCTGGCGACGCAGCCAATGTTGGTGCCTGCAGAAAGAGCTGGCTCATTGCTAAAACTCCCTTGTAAGATTCTAAGCCCGGAATACCCGAAGGCAGCCGTCAGATTGTTTCAATCAGGCATCTGTCCCATCGATCAGGCTTCAAACAACGACATCCGATTTACCTGACTTTGCCCCGGCCAGGGTGAACTCCTGTCAGGCGGTGTAGTCCTCTGGAATATCAAAGTCAAGCTTGTCCGAACGAACTCGCGATTGATCTGGATTCAGTTCCCTTGTGTTCTCGATGTCGGCGGTCAATGGATCCACCTTGCTGTGACCACTGTCCTCGGTCGTCACACGGGGCTCTGCGATGGTGACTGCCGTCGCCATTTCGGATGCCCCCACTGGTCGCACAACCAACCGACTGCTTCGAACTTCGACAACGATCACCGGTGTATTTGGATCAATTAACATCCCGGTGCTTTCAGCGTGATATCGATTTTTCTCGACGACCACCATTCCGCCGGGAGTCAGCAGCGTTTGAGTCGTACCGACCTTTCCGATCAATTCTTCCAGCGGGTTGGGGACCTGCACCAGCGTTGGTGGCTGCAGGATCACAGACTTACCGATGGCTGAATATTGCAGCAGATAGAATCCAAGCCCCAGCGTCCCGGGAATTCCACACACCAGCAGACCCAGGTATGTGTAAAAAAACGAGGGATTTCGGCCTCCACCCCACGCCTGCCAGGCGCTCCAGAGGGAAACCAGCAGCGAAATCAGAGCAACAATTCCAATCAGGCCGAAGCTGGGGATGAAAAACTCCAGGATCAGCAGGAAAAGTCCCACGATCAGCAGTATTGTGGCCAGTACACCCGCATCCGGCATTTGAATTCCCGACTCTCGAAAGATAGGCGCCTTTTTCGGTCTTTACCGTGTTTATCCGGGGACCGTGTTGCATCGAGGCCCTTCCAACGCAATCTCGCACCACCCGGATCATGAGATCCTGAGGGAAAGTGTTCAGGGTGCGCGGGCAAATGTCAATTCTGCGATTGCCGGATACCATCATCACATGGATGGCGGTCTGCGACGCATGCGGCCGGGCACTGGAGAAGCCACTTTTCCTGAATCCGGGTCGTCGAAGTCGGTCGCAAAGAAAGACGTCGCAAGTCTTCTGGCCAAATGCACCTCTGGCATTGGTGTCAACATGCGAATGAGGGACGTAGAGACTCAGGCAAATAACAGGAGGGCGGCTGTCTCTGCTTGTGAGACCATCGCGGGATGAGATGCAACTCTTGTCCGTGCAACTCTTGTCCGTGCAAAAAATAACGGCGGTGATTCGCCAGGAAGAGGGAATCACCGCCGTCTCGTTTCTCCACCAACGATTCCACCCTGTTTGCTGATCCGTTATATGGTGGAACCGCGTATCAGGAGACCCTGAGGCGTGTTCCCCAGTGAGCGTTCTTGCTCACAGTAACTCAGCAGTTGGGCGGAAGGATGGGCTTTTAACCGTTACCTTCGCGACACTAACAGTGTCCTTGCCAGTTGATCATTTCGCACAAATGATTCTTCGCAGGAAGGGAGGTGGGTGAACCACGACAATTCACCCGTTCTCACTTGTTCTTCGCGAAGGTTACGTAGCTAATCACCAAACCTTACGCCTGCTGAAAATCAGTTGCAGGGGCAGGCACAGCTTGGAGCGACTGGTGCACAGCAGCTTGGCTCGCAAACTGGAGCACATGAGACTGGTGCACAGCAGCTTGGCTCGCAGCAAGAAGATCCGCAGCTTGAACCGCAGCCACCAAAGTTGCACTTAGGCATCTTGAACTTTGGCATGTGCAGCTTAGGCATCTTGAACTTTGGCATGTGCAGCTTAGGCATCTTGAAGCAGCTTGAACCGCAGCTTGAGCCACAACCACCACATCCGCCGCATGCAGATCCACAGGTGTCAACTGGTGCACAGCAGCTTGGTTCGCAAGCTGGAGCACATGATACTGGTGCACAGCAGCTTGGCTCGCAAGCTGGAGCACATGCTGTTGGTGCACAGCAGGTTGGTTCACAGACTGGTGCACATGAAGTTGGAGCACAGCAGGATGCTTCAACTGGAGCACAGCAGCTTGGCTCTACGCCACAGCTGCCACAGCTTGAACCGTGATTGAACAGGCCGAAAAGACCTGCGTTAGCGCTGTTGGCGATTGAGAATACCACCAGAGCAGCAGACAGGGTGATCCCTTTCATCGTAACACTTCTCCTAAAACACTAGAGCTGAGTGGGCTCAGAGAATTCGGCAGAACTGCACACGCCGCAGCTCTACTGATCAGCGAATCTCTGATTCCGTTTGGGTAACACTGCCAATGTTTTCGGACTGGTGTATCTTTTTGGGCGAGGCAAAGGGCAATGATTGCCGGTTCGCAGGCAAACTGCGTCCGACCGTGTCGACTGTATCGATTATAACGATTGCTGCTCGGTGTCGGCCGGAACCTGATCCGCAAAGCCCGAACGTCCGTCTCGTCAGCAATGGATCCCGCGTGTTGGCAGCTTGTAATCATGGGGGGAGTGGCCTAGATTCTCCGATCCTTCCCAACGCAATTGCATCTGGCAACAAACGCCAGACTGAATAACCGGCTGAATTGCAACGATTGGAAATACCCGAATCATCCCACCCAACGATCCTGGCAGTCTGAGTCAGGTGGACGCCGAAACCATGCCCCGGTCAACCGGAAACAAGTCTGAACAGGACAACGAATTGCTGGACGTCGATTTTAAGGTCGAGTTCCGCCATCGCCTTCGATTCACGACTGATGTGCTTGGTGAAGACTGCAATACGCTGGTCGACGTCCTGCCTGCTTCCGAGGGCCAGCGCCCACGCGTTCAATTCTGGATCGATGAATTTGTTCTGGAAGCCAATCCCGACCTGAAGCAACAGATCCATGTTCTCGGCAGAACATTCGCGAATCAGATTCAGGTTTGCGGAAAACCTCAGGTGGTACCGGGCGGCGAAGCCGTCAAGAACGACGTCCACATCGTCGAACGGATGCTGAAGGTTTTCAACGAGGCGGATCTGGATCGCCGCAGCTACGTCGTGGTGATCGGTGGCGGAGCCGTTCTGGATGCAGTTGGATTTGCCGCTGCCATCGCCCACCGTGGGATTCGCCTGGTGCGAATTCCCACGACCACTCTGGCACAGGCCGATTCCGGTATAGGCGTCAAGAATAGTATTAACCTGTTTCACAAGAAGAACTGGATCGGCACCTTTGCAGTGCCCTGGGCAGTCATCAACGATCGTCGGCTGCTGCAAACGCTCAGTGATCGGGACTTCCGTTGTGGGTTCTCCGAAGCCGTCAAGGTTTCGCTTTTGAAGGATGCCGACTTCTTCCAGCGGATCTGCAGGGATGCCAGGGCCATCGCGGCAAGGGGCGCTGAATGCTGGCCAGTGATCGCGGATTCGGCAAAATGGCATCTCCGACACATCACCGCCGGGGGTGACCCATTTGAGATGCTGGAAGCGCGGCCACTGGATTTTGGCCACTGGTCGGCCCACAAACTTGAAACGATGACGGAGTTCGAACTCCGGCACGGCGAAGCGGTGGCCATTGGAGTTGCCGTGGATACGGTGTACTCCGGTCTTCGGCACGGATTACCCTCCGACTCTGTTGAACGCGTGCTGCAGTGCCTGAGCGATTTGAGACTCTTATTTCGCCATCCTGCGATGAGCCGAACTGATGAACTTTTCGCAGGACTCGAAGAATTTCGCCAACACCTGGGTGGACGCCTGACTCTCACCATGCTTCAGGAACTCGGCAGGCCGATCGATGTGCACGAAGTCGATCGAACGGCGATGAGGCAGGCCATTCAAACGGTCGCCGATCGGGTCTCCGCCGAAACCCGTCCCGCACCAGCGAATTTGCCGCGCGTCCTGTGAATCAGGGACGTTCAGTGGATTCAACGGAACTGGGATGGTATGGTACCGAGCTTGATGGGAGGATCTTGTACGTTGGTCATCAATGACAGGATTGGCCTCCTCCAGTCCCGGGAGCCAAGGAAGCTCCGTTCCTGATTTGAAAGCGTGTTGGGTAGGCTATGTCCAAAAGTCGTCTGTCGATGCGCCGCGAAATTGAAGCGGCCGAAGCCTCCGGAGTTGCGGAGACGAAGAAGAAGACCCGTAAAAAGGCGTCTGCAACCAAAGACGAAGGCACCGGCACCGCGAAAAAGAAGCGCGTGACGAAGCCTCGGACCCGACGTGCCAAAGAAGCGGCCCAGCGCCGCCGAATCGTTTGGGTCGTCTACAGCAGCACAATGCGGGAAGAAGGGCGTTTCCTTTTCTTCGAACGTGACAAAGCTGAGGAGCGATTGCAGCAACTTCTGGCAAAAGGCAAGCGTCGCTACTTTATCCAGCCCATCAAGGAAGTCCTGAATCCGGATGGGACTCCTGTGGTGCAGGTGGCCACGAGTGCGATCGACGATGATATGGACGATGAGGTCGCCGCTGTTTCGCCAGAGGCCGCAGAAGATGATGTGGAAATTGATGCGGACCTGGATCTGGACGTAGATGCGGATGCCGACGATGCAGACAGTGGCGATGACGTAGAAGAAGAACCAGCTGACAGCTAACAACCGGCAAACTTGATCAGCCTGACAAAATCAAGCGGCACACACTAACTCTTTCGGTTACTGTGTGCCGTTCGTGTGTCCAATCTCGGCGGAGCCGTCTATCGTTTGTTTCCTTCCGAGTGAACCCATGACAAGCAGTTCCCAAGAACCCAGCGAAAGGGATTTCTCCTCGCTCCCCGGCCTCGACGGTTTGATTGCTCAGGTGCAGGGGGGAGATGAAGAGGCAGCAAAACGACTTCTGGATGAATTCGGGCCCCACATTATGCGCGTGGTCCGCCGTCGACTGAATCCGCGCCTCCGCGAACGCTACGATTCGCAGGACTTCACTCAGGCCGTTTGGGCGTCTTTCTTTGGTGATCTGCCAAGTGCAGGCAAGTTCACCAAAGCGAACGAATTGATTCAGTTCCTGTGTCGTGTTGCCAGCAACAAGGTGATCGACGCAGGTCGAAGAGCAAAGGTACGTCGCGAGCAGCATATCGGCGACCAGGATAACGGTGACGTACAACGGGATAATCGCCTGCAATTGGCAGAGCCCACTCCCAGCCAGCATGTCATGGCTCAGGAAAAGTGGGACAACTTGCTGCAGGACGAACCCGCGGCTGACCGCCAGCTCCTTCAAATGCGCCGGCAGGGACTGACGCAGCCGGAAATCGCGGAGCGACTGGGGATCTCTGAACGACA
This sequence comes from Planctomycetaceae bacterium, assembly GCA_041398825.1. NCBI lineage: Bacteria > Pseudomonadati > Planctomycetota > Planctomycetia > Planctomycetales > Planctomycetaceae > Planctomycetaceae bacterium. The sequence goes on from JAWKTX010000019.1 coordinate 38,683, forward strand.
GGTCAGACGCGTGCTCAGCCGGCTATCCCGAAAGGCAAACCCGGAAGAGTAGGTAATCTTCGGAGGCAATCCTGATGGGTGGCCAGATCTGTTTGTGACTATCCTGTCAATTCGGAATCTCCAGACATTATTGGGTTTTGTGTATGCATTTGGCTGAACAAGACAACAGTATAGATGGCCATCAAAGGAGCGGTATCGGGGCATGATGTTATTGTCCTGAATCTCCACTGAAGAGCCGCTTGCCATAGTTTCTGCCTGAGACATTCGTTGATGACGTCGCGCGAGTCAGACACATCAATCCAGCATTCACCGCCGCCCACCGGCGGAACGCAGGAATTCGTGTCTCAGCTCATTCGAACGTTTCCTTCCGACAGAACGTTCTCTGCCCGCGAAATCGTCAACAGTTTTCCGCACCTGGCGGACCATCGATCCTGTCTGATCGATTTGGCCTACGAAGAATTCTGTCGACTTCGTGACGCCGGGGCGAAAGTCACGCCAACAGAATTCGCGGGCCGGTATCGTGACATCGAGCAGTCGCTTCACCGAGTGATTGAGTTTGACCAGATCATCCATCAGCACCCCGAAGTCATCGAGTCGGTGCCGGACGATCACTGGCCAGTGGCAGGTGATTCATTTTGCGGGATGCAGTTGATCGAACAAATTGGCCGTGGGGTCCTGTCCCGGGTCTTCCTTGCCAAACAGGAACGACTCGGCAACAGGCGCGCGGTGGCAAAAGTTTGTGCCAGAGGCGAACAGGAAGCCAGTCTGCTTGGCAAGCTCAGTCATCCCGCCATTGCGACGGTTTATTCTATTGACTCAGATTCACAGACAGGTCTGTCTGTGATCTGCATGCCTTATCTCACGAGAGCCACTCTGCATCATGTGACGGAGGTTCTTCGGACGTCGGATCTGACCGGCAAGACCGCAGCCGATGTGGCGCAGACAATTCGGAAGATCAACGCGGACGACAGCTATCTGGACAAGGATTCCGGAGAAGCAACCGAAATGATCTCGTGGCCTTTCGCCCGGCTCATACTTCACTGGGGTGAGAGGCTTTCGTATGCACTGCAAACCGCGCACAGTACCGGTATCCTGCACTGCGATGTAAAACCCGGAAACGTGCTGGTTCTGTCGGACCTTTCAGTGCAGCTCCTGGATTTTAACCTCGCGTCGACAACAACAGGGGGTGAACGGATCCTTGGCGGTACCATGCCGTACATGGCGAGCGAACAGCTTCAACTGATCATTGACTCCGGAAGCCGGCCCAGCGAAGGCGACGACGAAACAAATTCGCACGATCAGGGGGCATCGGCCGCGACAGATGTCTACGGTCTGTGTGCCACGTTGTGGCATTCTTTGACCGGTAGTCCACCGTTTGGCGTTGGGCTTGATGGTGACAGGGTGGGCGGCGCGAAGAACATTCTCGCGCAACAGCTCATCGGCGCGGATATCGACCACGCGTTGGCCTCGCATCCGGAAGTGCCTCGTGAAGTTTTCGAACTCCTGGCAGATGGCCTTCATGCGAATCCCGCGGCGCGGCCCGCGAGCGCAAATGAGTTGGCTCGTCGATTCGCAAGTCTGCAGGTTCAACTGTATCAAACTTCACCGCGCGAAAAGTCACCTCTGCGCAGAACCGTCCTCCTCACATCACTTGCACTGGCTGCCGCGTTGGCGCTGGTCGTCTTTGCCTACAGCTTTTCAAACCGAGCGACGGAACCCGGCTGGAGGAAAGCAGCACGACAGTCTCTGCAATCAGGCCGACTTGTCGAGTTTCAGGAATCGCTGCAGAGGCAATTAGCGTCCCATCCTGAGGACGCGGATCTCGCTTTCGAATTGTGCCTGAGTTATCTGCACCAACAGGAGTTTCGACGCGCCCACTCACTTATCAGTCAACTGATGACCGATGACGGCACATCATCGTCCCACGCTGGGATTCGGTTTTGTCAGGCCTATCTGACCAGCCTGGAATTTGAACCACCTGCATCGGGCTACGTGAGTGGAAACTCGACTTCCAAAGAACGGCACGACGTATTGCTCATGAAATCAGACCAGTTACTTGATGCGTGGCGTGAGGTTGCCACCACCGGTAACCCGGAAATCTCGTCTCTGGCACTCTTCAATGGTGCAGTCATCGCGACAGAATGTGGTGACTATCCAACGGCGCGATCTTTACTGTCACAGCTTCCAGAGGATTTCGATGTCCCCGGATTCCAGCGAGTCCAATCGACTCTGAATGTTCTGGAAGGCTCATCTACAGAATTGCCGGACCAGGGCGACTGTATCCGATTCAAATCTTATCCAACTTCCCAACTCAGCGAGGCTCAGACTCTTGCCGCCCTCGTTTGTCTCCTGTCCGTGAACGGCAGTGCCACGGTACGAGAAGTCGACCGATTCTTGTCCAATGTCGCCCCGGTCCATATTTCCAGACCAAGATTACGGCAGACCCTGCTCCGGAAATCTGTCTCCGGAAATCCGTCTTTGGTGAACGTTATCCTGAAGCACTCGCAGAGGGATGAGCCGCCCGTGAATTTTCTGGTTCACACCCTTGGCCTGCCGAATTCAGAGTTCTGACTTGCGTGTTCAGACAAACTGCTATTCCAGCCCTGGATCATTCCAGCGGCATCATTTGGGTAGAGACCTGCGGGGGAAGCTGAATATTCAACCCAGGATTTCGAAAATAGTTGTCCGGTGTTCCAGGGGGGATGCGATTCTTCCTGTAACGGGGGAGTGGAAGCGACGCAGAACCCCGGATTTTGAGGTGCTTTCTCTACCATCGAAGGGAATCAACCATGGCGCAGGCCTCCGATCTTACAGGGGAGTTCTCCACGTTTTTTGTCGGAGCGAACAAGGAAAGGGCGTTCGCCGGACACGACCATTTGGAACTTCGCCATGCCGAAACGGTGATCCGTCGAATGCTGCGATCATCCACAAGCGTGGCAGATCCGGTTCGCCAGCGGGTCCATGAAGCGGCGCGTATTCTCAACAAGGCGTTGGTGGAAACCGAATCCGTACGCCTTTCGGATGTCCACAGCATTGATACCAGACGACGTTATCGATCCACATCGTTCCGACTCGCCCGTCGTTTTCTCCGCCAGCTCTCAAGGCTCACACGAGCCTGACACAGTCGATCGCTTCATTTTCCATAAGAGCCGAGCCCATAGGGTTCGGCTTTTTTGTTTGATAATGAACTGTTGGCGCATGGCCTGAGACCAGTGAATGTCATCATCCTGCTCGCTATCATGCTGCCCGTTCTGGTGTTTGCCGGTGTGCATGGTAGCCCATGAAAACATCATCTCGTTTCTTCCCCGGAAAGTCCGACTCTTGTGATTCCTCAACTCCTGGTTTCAGTTCGAAATCGTCAGGAAGCCGTCAACGCACTGGCGGGAGGGGCGCAGATTATTGATGTCAAAGAACCATCAAAGGGCCCGCTGGGAATGGCTGATGTGCCCACCATGATCGACGTGGCCGACGCGACATTGCGGTGGAATCAAGCCAACCGAACTGCCGTATCCACAAGCTTTGCGCTGGGAGAAATCGGGGACTGGGAGGGCATGGACCATCAGGAGTCCCGTTCAGCAGCGTTGGAGGATCATCGAAATTTGGTGAACGCCTTCCGGGAGGGTCGATTGGCCGGCGTGCTGCTGAAGGTCGGGACAAGTCGAGCTGGAGGGGAACACGTTCGTTCAAACGTTTTTCCAGAATCGCTGCTACCCTACGTTGCATCGCTAGAGAATCCGGTGGCGAATTGGATCGCGGTCGCCTACGCGGACTACACGCGATGTCAGGGGATCTGCCCCCTCAAGCTCGCGGAACGGGCTGTCACAAGTCCCGGCTGTGTTGGCCTGCTGATCGATACTTTTGTTAAGGACGGACAGGGGCTGCTGCGTTTTATGTCGCAGGAAGCTCTTCACGCAATCCGGAACATCACGAGCACGGCAAATCTCCGACTGGCACTTGCGGGACAAATCCAAACCTGTGACCTGCCTGCACTTTGCGGAATTGCACCGGATGTCATCGGGATTCGCGGGGCAGCCTGCGATTCGGGGGACCGAAAATCGGCCATCTCACAGATTCGGGTCCGCGATTTCCTCGAAGCCCTCGCAGCGACAAGGTGGTCAAGGCATCGGGAAGATGCTCAAAGCAATGTGAGTGGCCATCAGTAAAAGGCCCGCAGGCTCGGGGCCGTGCATGCCCGGAAGCCTGCGGCATCCATCCGCTTTCGCGATCCCGATTGAGCTCGGCAGCTCACAAGAGTGATCGCGGCGAGTTCTAGTGATGGTGTCCTGTGTTTCCGGAAAGGGCTCGAGCTTTCGCCATGGCGTCTTCTGCTTCCATAATCTTTCCACAGCGCTGGCAGATAATCGACAGCTGAGTGAATGAGAATGGGTCATTTGGATTCAGTTCGGTAACGCGTTGAGCATGTTTGAATGCCTCTTCAGGTTGTCCGATTTTCTGAAGATAGACCCCGAGCGCCATATGTGACTGGGCGTGGTCAGGATCTTCCGCCACGATGGCCTTGAGCTTTTCGACAGCTCCGGGCAGGTCTCCCTGATCTTTCAGCTTAACGGCCTCGTCATACTGCTTGTCTAAACTCGCACTGTTTTCCGACATCACTGCTCTCAATGAAAATTGAAGATTCGACTGGCAAACGACCGGGGCCGGGTTTTGACAGAAACCGCGCCCGGCCGCATTAACGCCGCAGACCCATCTCTTCCCGTCACGATTCTGGCGAAAACTCCCGGTCTGCTGGTCGTATCCTAGAAGGAACCATTGCAGACTCAATACCGTCGAGAAGTTTTCCAGGCTTCCAGTTTGTCATTCACTCTGAAATCGGGATTTGAGTGTGACACGACGGGGCGAAGAGACCGGGCCACCTTCGGCGTGATCGAACCGGTCAATGCGAATGTTCCACGTGGAACGACTGTCCTTCAAGCGAATGCCGTACTTCCAGGGACTTTGGCGAAGGCAAACCCATCGGTTTCCCTCCTGCATCGCGCGGTCTACCATATGCCTGCAGAGTTGATATGCAGATGGGAAAGCGTGTTGAGATTCAATTTTGGTTTGCGACCGGGATGCCAATGAGAGCACAGAGATCCAAAGCCGAGCCGGCAATTGTTTTCGCACTTGTCCTGCTGGGGCTGTTATTGCGGGCGAGTGCGCAAACGGAAAACGGAATTGAGCATTTTGATGAAGGGATCTACGCGTCCTCTGTCTGGTACGATCACGCTTTCGAGGTGCCTTATCCCTCACGTGATTTCTATGCACCGCCTTTTCTAAGCACTCTCATTTCCGTGTTGTCACTGTTGCCGGGAGCGGCACGAGTGGCTCCATTCCTGCCCTCCATCTTTTGCGGCTTCCTGAGTACGGTTGCCATCTGGTGGATTGCTCGCTCCTGGTTTGGCCGATCGGCGGGATTGTTCGCGGCCACCATTGTCAGTATGAGCGACTTTCACATCCTCTACTCGAGGATGGCCATGACCGACGTCCCAGCGATGTTGCTCATCCTGGTTTCGCTGGGGATGGGAGTCGCTGGAATTGATCGGCGATGTCCGGGGCGAATGGTTGGGGCTGGCATCCTGGCGGGACTTGCCTGGTGGATGAAATACACCGGCTGGCTGCCAGCTGCTATTCTTGTGACAGCCACATCGGTGTGGTGGATATGGCGGGGTCGCCGCCAGATAAGCTTCATCAGAACCGCCTCACTGCTTGGACTGATGGTGGCCGCGATGTTTTTGACCTTTGGCCCATGGCTCTGGCATTTGCAAAGCGTTGGGGGCTATGCAGCCGTTTCGGCAAACCATTCCGGATACATCCGCGGGCTGTCGGCATGGAGTGACGGTCTGGCATCTCAGCTGGCGAGCCAGTTCTGGCTGGATGGCTTTCCCGGGTGTCTGTCTGTCGGGCTGGGCATGTTGATTGCGGGGGCTCATCGATGGATGCAGGCTCGTTCCACGTGGAACGAATCTCCGGATTCCTCCGTGTCTGGCAATGATGCACAGGAACAAAGCCGTTCCCTGCCGGAGCCCCGACTTCACGTATTTCCGCCACCCAGCGTGCTGGCCCGCTTTGTTGCTGCGTCGTTGGCAATGACTGCCATCGCCCTGGCAATCTGGACTCCACTTCTTTTGACCTGTATCGCTCTGGGAGGCATGTCGGGAGTTATCCTTTGGCCGGGGCTTCAGCGAATGTACGAGAGAGCTCGCACACAGGATCTGAGCCCCCGGCATGAGGATTCGGTACCGCTGACACAAACGGATCTGGATTGTGCAGCGACCGTTGATCCCCTGCTGGCAGCCTGTGTGGTTACTGTCTGGTTTGTTGCGATGCTGCTCGTGACACCCTTCTACGCACCCTATCCAAGACTGTTTCTGCCTTTGCTCACTTCCATCTGGTTGGGGGCTGCGGGAGGCGTCGGCTGGTGGATCGAATCAAACCTGAGTGTGGCAAGACGGCGAGAAGACATGCCGCACAACACGGGAATGCTGAACAATCTGGTGCGCCGAGCAATGCTGGTTCTGATTTCATTCTCGGTGACGCTTGCGATAATCGCTGGTCGCGAGATTGGATCGACTCCCATCTGGCACAACCGCCGGTCGCTCGAAAATGCCGCACAGGAAGTGGCCGCCATGTGCTTTGGCGACGCGACTGGTACGTCACCGCAGATTGATCTTGTCCCATCAGGAACAGTGATCCGCCCCAGAGATATCACTCTTCTGACCCCCGACGTCCTGCTGGAAGATTCAAACCGTTTGGCATCAGTCGGCGATGATCAGCTGAGAAATCAACGGATGGTGATTTACGCTTATGGAGAACCGGCGCTGCTCTATCACCTCAACCAACTGGGGTTGGTCGTAAGTCCGGTTGCCCAACTGAACCTTGCATCCCCGAAGTCAGACGCCGATTCTGAGATCCCTTCGTATCTGATTGTTGGGCCCCATGCAAAAAGATCCGACGGATTCTGGGAAGAATGGATGGCTCGTCAGCATCAGTTTCGCTGGCTGGGCGACGTTCCATGGGCGCCCAGTGAAGTGGTATTGCTGAATCTTTACGATGTGAAGTGGCTGCAGATGCATCCCGAAAGCTTCGTTCAGTCGCTCGAAGTGTACCGAATTCGTTGACGCGACCGTTGCAAACCCGGGCTCCGGCAGAATCCATGCAGGTGCAGAATTCCGTACCACAGCCTGAACCATCCTGACTGCGCTGACATGGTACACCCGGAAAACATCGAATTTCCAACGCAGGAGCCACACGGTGACCTAGGATTAACGCTGATGTCCTGCATTCCACGCACGGTAACTTCAGCCAATCATCCTTGAGACCGCAGTCATGTCACGATTCCTCCGCAAGAAGAAGATGGTCAATCGCCTCATTCAGGGCACCATGATCGCTCGGCTGGGCATCCACATTTTTGCATACAACATCGCTATTCTGGCGCTGATTGTGATCACCTATGCCATCCAGATGTCAACGGCTGTTGTAACGGACCAGGCAGGTGACGCCGAGATATTCACACTGAAGAGCCAGCTGCTTACGGTGGGAGGCGCGATGTTGTTTATGATGCCCTTCATCGTATTCGATTTGCTTTGCCTCTCGAACCGAGTCGCAGGACCGCTCTACCGTTTCGAAACCATCCTTGCTGACTTCGTGAAAAGCGGCAGCCTGACCCGTGCCAGGATTCGCGAAGGAGACCTGCTGGTCGATTTCGAAAAACAATTCAACGAATTCGTCGAAGCTGTCCACGCCCTTTATCCTGAAACCATCCCGACCGCGACATCAGCGGTGGCGGTAAAGCACACGCCCCCGGGAAACGCAGCGACAACCGGGAGCACGACGAATGCTCCATCCGCTGCCGCTCACTGATTCACAGATGGTCCGTTGAAACTGGCAGCATCATCCGACAGACTAGCCCCCATCGGGATCAAATACTGTCACAGTGTAGCTGACAGCGGGTTCTGCTCAGTCTGCCATTCAACCAAAGTCCTGACGACGTCTGCTTTGCCCATTGCTGGATTTGATTGATCAGGCAGCAACAGGCGGGCCGCAAAGGCGATTCCGAACGAGGGAATCGCCTTCGTCATTTTGTCATGACTTCAGAATGGAATCGGAGGTTTCAATTTGTCCATCAGCCTGTTCAGCAACAGCCACGGAATCAAACCGGATCTATCGATTGATGATATTATTCCTGAAGGCATCGCGGCCATGGACCTGGCTGCTGAAGCATCGACCTTATTGGTGCTGACATCTGCGGGCCAGCTTCGTCTGATGAATACGGCGGGCGATATTCTGGAGACGAACCGCAACTTTCGCGACGCATCGTCAATTGCCTGGTCAGCAGTCGGAAACTACGGCGCGGCAATTGTTCGGGATGACAAACTGGTTTGCTTCAATCGGCAACTGGATCCCGTGTGGGATGTTCGCGTGACTGGACGCATCAACGCCGTCGCGTTTGCTCCGCACGGCGGACATCTGGCATTCAGCACCGACGGCGGTCGGACCCATATTGTATCCATTGACAAGAAGGAGATCGCAAAGATCGATACACACCGGCCGATGGACCATCTGGCGTTCCTGGCTGAATCTCCCACCCTGATTGCTGCGGCCGAATTCGGAAGCCTCGCTGCCTACGATCTGAAGGGAAGGGAATTGTGGAGCGAGAATGTGATGACCAACATCGGCGACATTTCAGCGTCCGGATGCGGCAGGCGAATCCTGCTTTCGGCATTCAATCACGGCGTCCAGATGTATAACCGGAATGGTAAAGCCAAAGGCCAGTTCATGATCGATGGGATCCCAAGTCGCGTTTCGGGAGCCCAGTTCAAAACGCGGCTGGCTGCTTTGACCCTTGAAGGACGCGTCTATTGGCTGGATTTCGAAGGCACTGTGAAGTGGGTTGCCGACGTGTCCGCTGACCCACCCGAACACATCCGAATCGATCCGCTTGGTAATTTCCTGTTTCTGGCCACACGTTCCGGTCGGCTCATTAAGCTGCACTGGACATAGATGAACTGAACGGAGTACGCACGATTCCCGGAACCCCGGACCGAGATCTCGCTGGTGAGTGTCACGGCAATGGACGTCAATCTGGGAATTCGCTCCGGCAGGTTTGTGATGAGACGGAGAATGCCGGTATCATTCCGGACCATCAGTTATGAAGTTCGAGTGCGGAGTGTTTCTGATATGTCGTCTGAGAGTGCAGTCCTGAATTCTTCTCCCAGCTGGTCCGAGTTAGCAGATGCTGCCCTGCGCGGGGAGAGTATTTCCCGCGCGGACGCGTTGCGCATCGTGGAGGCCCCGGACACAGAATTGCTCGCCATCCTGGATGCGGCGTTTCGAGTTCGACGGCAGCATTTTGGCAACAGCGTCCAGCTCTACTATCTGAAGAATGCGAAGAGCGGGCTCTGCCCGGAAGATTGCAGCTATTGTTCGCAGTCCAAAGTCTCGGGGGCGGAGATTGAGAAGTACCCGATGCTGAATGCCGAACGCCTGCTCGACGGAGCCCGAAAGGCTGCAGAAAGTCAGTCTCGCACATACTGCATTGTCGCCAGTGGACGCGGCCCGACCGATCGCGAAGTGGATCATGTTGCCGGCGTTGTGCGGGAGATCAAGGAACAGTTTGGTTTGCACATTTGCTGCTGCCTGGGACTACTGAAACCCGACCAGGCGCTGCGATTAAAAGAAGCCGGGGTTGACCGGATCAACCACAATCTGAATACCAGCGAACGATTTCACAGCAACATTTGCACCACGCACACATTCCGGGATCGTCTGGAAACTCTGGACATTTGTCGTGAAGCCGGGCTGGAACTCTGTGCTGGAATGATTGTCGGGATGGGAGAAACAAACGAAGACGTCGTCGACGTCGCCCTGAAACTCTCCGAACTTCGCGTTGAATCTATTCCCGTCAACTTTCTCAACTCAATCGACGGGACCCCCTTCGAAAACCTCGATCACCTTTCGCCGCAATACTGCCTGAAGGTCTTGAGCATGTTTCGACTGACCAACCCTCGAACCGAACTTCGAATTGCCGGCGGCAGAGAAGTCAATCTTCGCAGCATGCAGGCCATGGGGCTTTATCCGGCGAACTCAATGTTCGTCAGCGATTATCTGACAACCCCCGGCCAACAAGCGATCGAAGACTTCCGAATGATTCGGGATCTTGGTTTCGAAATCACTTCCGGCGATTACGAATCAACAAAGCTGCTGGAACAGTGGAACCAGCCGTACACAAAATCTGCCACCGCATGTCAACCAGCGGGAGGTTGCAGTCATTAAATTTCGTGAGCCTGTGAATCGAGTCCGGGGAAACATCGCCCCGCGGCAGATTGTGTGACTCAACACATACAGAAGATTGCCTTGCGCTGAAACGGGCGGTGATTCCGCGAAGCCACTCGCCTCGCAGCCTGTTGAAAAACGGGACTGGCTCGAGCAGGAAACCTTGAAACACGATGGTTTCCAGTCGTCCTGCGTACCTGTCAGTCTTCAACGGACAGCTAGACCCACCCATAACGTCGGTCCACTTCGTCAGAAGACGGCGTCATCCCGGACGCATCGTCCCGCGGGATGCAACCTCGCAACTTCGCGGCTGCAGTTTCGGGTGCGGTCGTCACGATGTCGACATCGGTGAGTAACTCCCACCCGGCGATCCGACCACGGCGTGGCAGGACTTCCAGCATCCATCGAAAACTTCCTGCCGATGTCAGGGGGGCATGAACAAGAGCAAGGTTGTGAGAAAAAGAACCAAGCTCGTGGTGCATCGCGATCATCAGCGCACGAAGCTGTTGGGCAAGTCGTTCGAGTTGATGGTCGGAGAGCTTGTCGAAGCATCCACTAATCATCGATTGATTGATTCGTGGAATCACCCGCACGTGCCAGCTTGTGCGAGAAGCAAACGGACACATCCAGATCCATTCATGGTCTTCGTGAACGATTCGCATGCCGCTGGCAAGTTCCGCCTGCATCAATTCTTCCACTAACTCTCGCCCTGTGCGATTCAGAAACGCCTCCGCCTGATGTACCCGGGCCGCCTGCAATGGCATCAGATCCGCCGTCGCTGCAATCTGCGAATGGGCATGTGCCAGAGAACCCCCGGCACTAAAACCTTCATTCCGAAAGGCTGCGATACCGGTATATTTGTTCATCACCCTGAGTTGGCCGATGCGGCGTGACCAGGCCTGCAGAACCAGGGCAACCTCCTCCGGCGTGAGGTCAATTAACCTGGTGCGAAGGTCAGGGCATTCGATCACAACATCGTGTTCACCGATGGCGTGTTCCACGGGGAACAACGCTTGCATGTCGGAGACAGTGTGGCTCTGGTTACTGGTCAATCCCGGAGATGGAAGCGCAGTGGAATCCGTGACCGCCGGATATCGATTCGGAACCACTCGCAACTTCCAGCCGGGTTGATTGGGGCTGCTGGAAATGTCTCGCCATGCAAGCCGCTCCGACGGAGTTTCGGATTCCGATCCCTCTGCAAACGGATCAACGCTTCGATCCAGTTCCGGGTCTCTCGAATGGGCGTTCGGTCGACTTTCTCTGCCCTGCGCAACAATCACCCTGCGGCCGGTCAGTACGTCGGTTCGGATCTCATTCACGCCCGGAAGCCGATCGAAGAAGATTCAGATTTTGTGTCATTCCGGATTGAATCGCACCAACATCTGAACCCAGAGCGACAAAACGGAATCCCATTCGGCAGTGCGAATCAACAAGCTGTGGACGAGACAGAATGCCAGCCGTCTTTCCGTGTCGTTCGCAGCTATCGACGACTCGTTGGAGCGAATCGATCATCACAGGTGTGGTGAAGTCATTGGGACACTGCAGATTCACGGACAGGTCAAGCGGTCCTACGAAAAGGACATCGACACCGTCAATGGCTGCAATCTGGTCAGCATTTTCAACGGCCTCGGGAGTCTCAATCTGAACGACCACCAGCGATCGATCGTTCGCTGTTTCGAAATATGTCTTCCAGTTTGTGCCGAAGTCCGTCGCGCGAATGTTTCCGGCGACTCCGCGCAGACCCATCGGCGGATACTTCATGGCGCTGACAGCTGCCGCTGCATCCTCCGTCGTACTGACGTACGGAAACATGATGCCCGCCGCACCGCTGTCCATGACAAATTTGACGATGTCAGCATCGACCGATGGAATCCGCACGATCGGGGCCGGAGCACTGCCTTCGCGACCGCCGGAGATGACCGCCATCAACTGGGTCCGCAGGTCAGCCAGGCTGCCGCATCCATGTTCGAGGTCAATCAGCAACCAGTCGAAACCGATCGCTGCTGTGATCTCCACCGACGAGGCTGAACCCAGGTTCAGAAAGGTGCCGCAACACACCTGTTGGCGCAATTGATCCCTGCACACCCAATGCATCCCTAACGCCTTCACTGAGAAAGAAGTCGGACCGCTTTGTTACAACAAAGCGGTCCGTGAATGGAATGTCCATCAGGTTAGCGGATTCCGGCAGGATCGGAAAACCATCGGTCGGTCGATTAATTCGTCAGCACATCCGCGCTGCTGGCGGGAACCGGGCATGCCGCACCTGTCGGGCTCGTCAACGTGAAATGCCTTTTGTAGATGTCCTTGCCGGAGCTTTTCAGCATCAGTGCATATCGCCCCGGCACAAGTGATTCACAGGTGTTGTAGAAGAAGTTAGCGTGCAGCATATCGCGTGTCACAAACTGGCCACACTGCGATACCGTTCGGTCCTGATCATCCACCAGGACACACTCCACCCACAAGTCTTCGTGCGGCGGGTTAAGATTGCACTGGGCAACGATGGTTTCTCCGATCTGGTATTCGCGTTCGCGATTCGCAAGCTGACCTCCAACAAGCACTGTGCCCAGATCAAAGGAGAAGTACTTATCCTGTTCACGCACCTGACGATTGTCGTTGATCATCATCAAGGCAACGTCGCGGTTCATTTGCGGCAGCGACATTTTCCCATTGTTCGCCAGCATGCCGTAGGCATCCATTCGATATTCGGCCTCTGTTGCACACACTGCTGCGACCAGCCCACAAGCTGTGAAAACTGCCGCCATCGGCATCGATGCGGGACGATACGAAATCAGACGGGCAATCCCATCCCCGATTTTGCCAATCAGGTGAACAGGGAAGTGAATTCGACGGATCGCACCGCGAATCACCACAATATCACGTTCTGAGATGAAGGCCAGATAGCCGCTGAGACAGATGGAAGGAAAAATATACAGGCCCAGCGACATCCAGGTCATGAAGTGAAACGCCGCACCAATGAACAGGACAACCAGTCGGGAGCCTGGTCTCCAAACCAGAAAAGCAAACACGATTTCCCAGACTACGGTGATGTAAGCACTGATTAACAGCAGCGGAGCCCACATGGCCATTTTTTCGCCGATCGGATTGGCGTAATTCCAGTCGCTTAGCATCCAGTAGCGCATCTGTTCGCCGGAGAAGAAGGATTCCGTCTGAATCTTGGTGACGGCTGCTCCAAAATACACAAAGCAGAACAGGATCTGCATCAGGCGAGCTGGCCAGACAGGAAATCGTGGCGGCACAGCGGTGGCGGCAACTCCCAGCGTTCTTCGTCTGAGAATTGCATCGACAGACCAGACCGCCCCGCAGTTCGACAGCGCGAGCATCGTGAGCAGGTGCGTGGCGATCACGCTGTACTTGGTCATCGTGCCCACACAGTCCAGCAGATTGAAGTAAACATAGACAGGCAGACCAATGGCGTACGCCAATCGTGTTCGCCAGCCGACAACCGCACTGAACATTGCAAAAATCATGACACCGAACAGCGCTGCCGCGAGCGATGGTGGCAGAATGGGTAGCGGATTTGCCGCCCCGTATAATTCGAAAAGTGACGCAGGCGTTCCGTCAGAAGAATACAGCTCTCGCACATGAGGGAAACGCATTAACATGGGCGTCATTGCAGCGCTGGTCAGGAAGATGCGGGACAACGCAAGCCCATAGGGAGCTTCTTCGGCATAGAAAAAGCCGGACAACCGACTGAATATCGATGGTTGTTTCAAGCTGGTCTTCATCTCTACCACTCCTTTGGAATCGTCGTCCTGACGCAAATCTGTGTGGGGGATGCCTGAAGATTCTCAGTGGACTTAGCGCTGATCAGGCACGATTGGATCCGTGGCAAACCGGACGACAGCCGCACATGACATGCGACTGTCTGACGCAGGTTCAGTTTGTGGAATACTGCCCGTCTGCGGATACGGTTGGACTGGCGTCTTCAAATGCCGTTCGACCTGCCGCTGCGGATCGAGCCGGATTGATAAATGTGTTGTACATGGGGCGAGCCCGATTAGCGGCCATTTGAAGTCGAGGATTGTCGGCAACAGAATTCAGTGTCTGCGCTACAAACCAGTCCGGGTAAGAATTCAGCACGGTCCCCTTTTCTGTACAGATTGCACGCAGATTGAAGTAGGACATGTGATCTCGTGGTTCTTCAAAATAACTGGCCCACAGATCATCCGGCAGGTTGAACTGCTTGGGCCAGATTTCCTGAATCACGAAGACGCGATCGATCTCTTCGTGGGCCGTGTGACTGAGCACATTGTCAATGTACTTTGGCACCAGGCTGTTGGAAACGTCGTAGTGAACTCGAGGTGTTTCACCAAAGGGATAGAATTCGCCCCAGGGAGGACGGACATCGTAGAAGTTGCCATGAACATCTTCCGCCACAACGCGAGTTCTGTTGTCGTAGGCTTCCCAGCCGCAGAACATGTCCCATACAAAGAAGTAGCTGATGGTGTTGCCCTGCAGCCCGACTTTCATGGTGTGGGCAAGAATGCCGAGACAAAGGCATCCGATGTAGACGGCAATCAATGCTGTGGTCATCTTCCTGCCGATTCGCATGGTGCACCTTCCTTCCATGGCGGGTGTGGCGAATGGATATGAATGGTCGTTTCAACTGTTCCCTCGGGACTCTGCCCATTTTCAGAAAATGGGTCAAGATGGATATGCCGGCTGCCGACGCGATCGATCGCTTCCCTGGCCAATTCCCGATCTCAGAAAGCCCGCACACTGCGCCGCACGCCCTGCACAGACATCTCTGGACACAAAACGCACAAATTCGCACGCCAAACAGGCTTAACGCGGGCACCGCAATAACCTGAACGGGCAGATACACCCGCGGCAAAGCAGGAACAGCGAAATGGCTCAGCCGTATTCGCGGACTTTTCCGTAGCCCCGCCACGCCCGGGCCGCCTGTTGCGTCGGCAAAGGGGGCCGATCCGCCGCGTTCTGAATCCTCAGGATGACCATGGACCGTGTCACTGTCCGGGGGCTTCGGAATGGACGGCGGTTTTGGCAGGGAATCGGATTGAGCGACGAGAACGGCGACGGAGCACAGTCAATGTCGTGCCACCTGCCACCTGCCACCTGCCACCAAGACAGCGTGAAGACAGGACAGCGGGCAGACAGGATTTTGATGAGGCGGCGGC
This sequence comes from Planctomycetaceae bacterium, assembly GCA_041398825.1. Lineage (NCBI taxonomy): Bacteria > Pseudomonadati > Planctomycetota > Planctomycetia > Planctomycetales > Planctomycetaceae > Planctomycetaceae bacterium. Next base: position 54,114 of record JAWKTX010000019.1, read on the forward strand.
GTCAACGTAGAAAATGAAATCAGAAAACGAATGCGATTTCTGGATTACTCATCTTGAACAACGGTACTCCTTACGACAAGCTTTGCGCCACCTTAAAGGCGTGTGAATGAATTGGACATGGGTGCGACTTTGGAATCCATCAGTTCGCCGGTGGACGTAACTCCTCTGAACAGACAGCAGCCTCTAACCGCCTGTCGAAAAACGGGACGGGCACGAACAGGAGACCTGAAAACACGACGGTTTACAGCCGTCCAGCACGCATGTCCCGATTCTTCAACGGACAGCTAATCCGCGATCGTTTCCGATACTTCGAGCCAAAAGTAAGTGCACTGAAACCTTCATCAAGCCTGGGAGTATCTGGTTGCGAATGCCCGTCAACCCGTTGCGAGTGCCCAAATGAACAATTCGCAGCTCAACAGTGAATCCACCCTTGGTGCAGATGAACAAGCTCAAGCCATCCTGCGATCGTTTCGTGCCTGCTGGCATCAGAAGCAGGATGTCAGGGCGGAGGATTATGCCAGTCAATGTCCGAAGGATGAACGCGACGGATTGATCATTGCGTTGCTGCAAGTTGAAATCGAAGCCCGTCAGAAACGCGGGGAGATCGTCGAGATCTCCGAACTGGAATCTCGGTTTCCTCACTTAAGGCTGGAGATCCGTCGCTGGCTGACGCAATGCATTGGCTCCAAAGACCGTGCCAGTAGTTCCACAATGGTAGAGGGCGTTGTCGCCAATGGCCAAACTCCCGAGAGCATGAGTTACGATGCAGGGATTGCGGTCAGCATCACACGTTTGGGGCGTTATCTGATAAAGGGAGACATCGGTCGCGGAGCATTCGGCGAAGTCCTGCTGGCGGAAGACCCCAACCTTGATCGGCCAGTAGCAATTAAAGTTCCTCGCCCCGGGTTTGCGTTGAGTCCGCAAATTCGCAGGCAGTTTATTGCTGAGGGCCGGAAGGTCGCAAAACTGAATCACCCGAATATTGTTTCCGTCTACGATGCAGGCGAAGCAGATGGTCGCTGCTACATCGTTTCGCAATACATACCTGGCGGCAACCTGCGAGACCGCATTCGACAGGGACCTCTGAGTGTCGACAGAACGCTCGATATCGCAAAGCAAATTGCAGAAGCCCTGCACTACGCTCATGAACAGCGCATTGTTCATCGCGATATCAAACCTGCCAATATTCTGTTGACTGATCAGGTGCACCCCATGATCACGGACTTCGGGCTGGCAAAATTTGAATCGGGTGATCAGTCGATATTTGCTCCGGGCTCACTGGCTGGAACACCTGCTTACATGGCCCCTGAACAGGCATTGGACGGAGTTCACAGCGTCGACTGTCGCGCGGACATTTTCTCATTAGGGATCATCATCAGCGAAATGCTGACAGGCATTCGTCCACAGGTGGGATCATCGCCGGAAGAATGGCAAGCTCACCACCAGCGAGGTTTGCAGATTACGCTGCCCTCAACGGTTCGCGATGATGTTCCCGCAGAAGTGGACGAAATCGTTTCGCGTGCAACCTCTCGCGACCTGACATCCCGATTCAGCACGGCCCGGGAACTGGCGCTCGCTCTCGGCGAATTACAGCGAAAACGAGATGAAAGCGTGATCCAACCCACCCCGGCGTTACCGCCCGCGTCCCGAAAGCAGGTACGCCATTGGATCCCAGCTGGCGGCCTGATGCTGAGCATTGCTGTCATTGCATTGGCTGTCAATCAGTCCGGGCCTCTGATTCAGCAAGCTGATGATGGCCGTGTCACCGTTAAGATCAGGACTGCCCCGGAAGGCGCGAAAGTGACCTTCATTCCTTTGGAGACCGATACGCATTACCCACAGCCTCGCGAGGCTGTCGAGTCACAGATTGTGGAAGAACCTGCTGGGGCCGAAATCACAGATCTGGCTGATCTGAACTCCGCCAACCGGGAAATGGCCAATGAGGAAGCTCGCAGGATTGCCCGGGCCAAAGGTACCCAACGAGTCTCCACCGCACGTTTGCATCCCGGACACTACCTTCTGGTCACTGAGTGGGATGAAGGCAGCTTTCATGAAGTCTACCGAACGATTCCGAAGAAGGATCAAACGTCGACTGGAGGACCGTATTCCCATATGTACTTTCGCAAGCAGCAAAATGGAGTCGTTCGGTTACCAGATGTCGTACTCAGGAGGGTTCCAAATCAATTCCGAAATACGACGTCGGTGCAGCAATCAACAGTTTCGGTGAGCGATCCCGGGGGGACGCTGGATTTCCAGGTTCCTTCATTCAGAATCATGCAGCGTCCGGTATCGCTTGCGACTGCAAGAATACAGGGGCATCACATCTCCAACTTAAGAACCGCAAGTTCATGGAATGGCCCGTCATCGCTTCTGCAAAATCAGGAGCTACTGAGCAGAATCATTGAAGAAGACGGGCCACTGGTGGGCTTCTGCTGGGACGATGCAGTCCAGTTCGCCGAAAACAACGGGATGCGATTGCCGGACGAATTAGAGTGCCGGGCATTCTTTCACGCGGCAACCAATTCCGATTCGCACCCACGCACGCAAATCGACAAAGAGATTGCCCGGGCCATCTGGACAATTAACCCGGCGACTTCTCGACCAGGAGCGCAGTGTTACGACAACTCCTTTCCCAGGGCTGTGAGAAGTTCTGATGTAGAACGAGTCGCCATCGAAAGAATCCCCGAGACCGTTCCTTCCGATCCGGAATCAGGATCGCGTATTGACAGAGTGATTCGTCGTTTTATCGATCGACGGGATGGAAGCGACCTGACAGTGGGATTGCACCTTCTGCCCATTGACGCACCAAGACTGACGGCCGCCCAGTTTCCACAAATCGCAGGTAAGGCTCATTGAAGTGAACATGGCCTTCGCCTGCACTCTTTTTCTGCAAACCCTGAATCAGAAAGTGATTTCAAATGTTGCGAGGGTTGCTGCTCATTCTTGCCGCTGTTTCGATCTCAGCTCCGGTTCGTGCTCAGGTCTCTCCCAGTTGCATTGCTCCCCAGTGGCAATGGGGACAAACGGGCAATATCTATCACTACTACTCGGAATACATTTATCTTTCAGACTCGCCGCCTTTCGAGCAACTCTGTTACCTGTCCTACTGGGACAATTACGACAGCACCGATGGAAATCTGCCGTTTTGTTACTGCGATGGTGGTGACGGTTGCCCTTCATGTTCGGTCTTCAGCAGCCTTGTTTCACAGGAGACAAACGATGCTTCGCGCCCGGACGAAAGGCTGCGGCTTCTGGGCACGCAGAATGTGAACGACACGGGATGCCCGGCAGGTTTACCACCCAACGTCGAAATCACACTTGCAAACAACACCGAGATCCGAAACGACCAGGGAATCAAAGTGGGTGAGGGTACGGCAAAAATCCTGAATGAAAGACTATGTTCCACAAACCTGAATGGACAGACGATCTACTTTAAGCTGTTCGAAGTTCAATTGACTGTTCAGTCCATGGCCCCGGTCGTCAAAGACCACTCTACGGTTGTGAGACTAGGGTTTCAAACGGAAACGCCTGACGAAGACAGCCTGGTGCATCGTGTCGATTCTTCGTTGTTTGAAGTATTAATGACGGATCGCATTGCCGGACAACGATCAAAATGTGCACTCGTCAAACTGTCGACAACTCGAACATTCGTTGTTCGGCTCGCCAGTTAGATTTGTCGATGTCAGCAGCCATCGCTTCCATCGAAGATCGGCTCCGGACAGGTACCGGATAACACGGGATTTGTGGAACCGGATGCAGGTTCTGGCGGCATTGAATTGAGGGATCGGCGTCAGAGCATGTTGCGATGTTCGCGAGGGTGGCTGCATTCGTGTTCCGCTTTTCGAACAACCTGCGACAGCTTCGTTGCCGCATCCAGCATGCAGCGAACCTGCGAATGCAGCGGCTGCAGGAATTCCTCTTCGACGCGCTGGCTCACCGGGTCATCCCAATGCTCTTTTGTCGCGGCCCACACCGATTCCAGCTGTCTGAGAGCTTCTTCAAGTCGCGCGGCCGGGGAAGTGAAATCAGCACGTTTCATGTTGCGTCATCCGTTGTCGAATGTTGGTCGGTTTCGACAGGCTTCGTTGGCTGATCCTCACGCATCAAATCTGCCGGAGAATCACTTTGGTGGTCCGCCGCAGATTCGTCCTGACGCTGCATGGCTTCAGCCTGTTGTTGGATCGATTTTTCCAGCGTCGCAACGATTGAACCAAGTCGAGACTGCATGACTTGTCCTTCGGGGGTTGCAATATCCGCATAGGCCTGCAACCGGTCGATGGAAAACTTCAGCAATGCAAGTAATCGGGGGATCTCTCGCTCCAGCATCTGAACCATGGCTCCGGACCGGCCATGAAACTCATTGGCTTCGTGCTGAGTCGCCATATTCCATTGCTTGACGCGGGGTATTTGTTTCGTCGAAAACTCCAGATTGCGTTTTGCCTGCTCCAGGTCTTTCTGTTCTTCGAAGCACGTGGGACGGAAATCGCCGACTCTGCGCATTCGGCATTGATGCAGTCTGATTCTTGCATCCGCCACATCCCGCGAACAGCACTCGATTTCCCGTTTCCAGAACCCAGGTCGGTCACGTTCCAACCAGAACTGGACCTGCCTTAACTGTGAGTCCCAGGCGGTCATGCACAAGCGGGCTTCCTGCTGGAAATGCATGACACTGGCGGCAAATCGACAGACAGCTTCAAGCGACGAAACATTGGCAGAATCGGACATGTGTGGACTCCCCCTTCGTTCGACTATTGCTGTTGCAGATATTCCTCAATCAGCTGGGCCTTGCGAAGCAGATAGGGAATGAACTGTTCATTCGAATCCACGAATCGGCTGAGTGCTCGGATGTTGCCTACAAATTCTTCACTGAACCGGATGTGCTCCTGGTCGCGCCAGGTTTGGCCCAGTTGATTCAGCTGGGCTGCAACGGCCCCCGTCTTCTCATTCAGGTCTTCGTTCAGCCGCCTCAGCATCTGAGCGAATCGCCGCAGCTCCGACGGATCCACAATAGCCTGGGTCATCTTTCTGGTGTCCTGATAGAATTTTCGGCGACGTTCAAGAGCATAAGAAACCTGTGCCCCGGATTGAGTTACACCCGCATGTTGCGGGTTACAGGATGTGCAATGAAACAAGTCCCGGAATAAAGTAACGTGAATCGTTCGGCGGTCTCCGACGAAAACCTATTTCTGCTCCATAAGCCAGGAAATCAGGTCTGCAGCGGCCTGGGGATCGATCTCCTTCTCCAGTCCTTCCGGCATCAGCGATCGTCCCGTATCCTGCAGTGTGTCAAGGTCTGTTCGCAACAGTGAGTCTTCTTTCGCTTCAGCACGCCGCAGGGTAATGCTGGTTGCAGATTCAGATATGATCACACCGTTGTGAGTACGACCTTCTGTGGTAACAGCGATGTACTCTCTCCAGGCAGGGTTCACTTCTCGATTAGGATCGAGCAGATTTACCAGGATGCTTTCGGGTCCGCGACTCGCCACGGTGGCCAGATTCGGTCCAACCTGGTAGCCAACTCCGCCCAGTTGATGACACACCGAACAGTGCTTCTTAAAGATTTCGGCCCCACGTTGATTGTTGCCCACCAGAGACAGAGTGGTTTGATACTTGCGGATAACGTCTTCCCGGGAGGAAGTTCCCATGGCCTTCAACTGAACGGTTGCGGCGGCACGGAGTGTCTGATCGGGATGCCCGGCGAGTCGCTGAAGTTCAGCAGAACTCAGGAAATTCGAACGAACACGATCATCGGCCATAGCCTGCAGCAGGATGATGGCCCAGTCGGCGCGATCAAGCATCAATTCGCGAGTGCGTTCCAGCACTTTGGGGCTTAATTCAGAGACGCGATCAATGAGCTCACTGGCCGCCCTGGCGTCGCCATAGACTCCCAGCGTTTCCAGCGCGGCGAGTTGAATTTCCGGAGCAGTCAATGGGTTCAACATTGCCAGTAACCGCTCGCTTTGATCCGCGTAGTTCGCCAGAGTCAGTGCTCGGATGGCGGCTATTCTGGCAGCCGATGCTGCTGTTTCGTCGTCCGCCGTTTTCTGAGCGGCGGCGACAATGCTGGATGTGAGAGCCGAGAAGACAGGGTCTTTGCGAGCTCCCGAATCACCGCGATACGTCCTCTTGACGAGTTCCAGCTGCAGCGATGGGTGATCCGCTTGTCTCTCGATCAATGCCGCGAGGGCCTTTCTTTGTTTGCCAGCCGTTTGTCGCGCTACTAACTCCGTCAATTCGGTAATGACCGCTGCGCCGTCGGTTGACTGAGCAAATGACGGCGGTTCGTTCGATGCGAGAACGGAAAGGGCTTTGAGGCAATCTTCCTGAAGTGAAGTCAGAACGGCTGTTCGAATCCATCGGTCCGCCGGGGCGGATTTCAGAATTGTCAGCAGCGGCGCGAATCGCAACGTGTCGTCGAATGCCCCCAGTGAGAACGCAGCCTGAAGACGGACGCGTGCGTCGTCATCGTTGGCCAGCTGACTCAGGGCAAGACCAACATCCTGCGACGCGGCAAAGGATTCTGCATGTCGTGCAGCAGTTTCCCGTACGCGAGCGTGTTTGTCTTTCAGTGCAGCGACAATGTCGTCTGCCTTTTGAGCATTCAGGCCCGCCAAAGTGTTCAACGCGTGGACTCGTCCACGAGCCGATTCGGGGTTGGCAGCCAGCTTACGCAGTGGTTCGATGGCCGACTCATCCTGGCGTTCGTACAGCAGACGTGCGGCCGTATCACGATGCCATCCATTCGGGTGCGCGAGCATCGCGACCAGTTGTTCGGTCGAACATTTTCCGGGCAGATCCCGGGCCTGAAATTTCCAGCCAGCCGGTGCCAGCCGGTAAAGTCGACCGCGATCACGTCCGCTCGTCAGATCCAGATGCTTTTTGATTTCCGGAGGTAGACTGGCCGGGTGTTCAATGGTTTCACGGTACATGTCCAGAATCATCAGGCAACCGTCGGGAGCATTTGCAGACTGTACCGGACGAAACCAAATATCCGTCGATGAGATGAATTCGAAGCCCGGATCAATCCGTTCAGCTTTCCATGTGACACCATCTGCGGTAGCTTTTTTCCGATGAACGATGTTGCTTCCCACATCGGCCATGACCAGCATCCCAACCATCTCCCTGGGCCAGGCATCGCCACGATAGACATTGATACCTGTTGAACCTGTGAAATAGCCGGCTGGTCGTCCGCCACCTTCGACCACGCCTTTAACAACCCCGGATGCCCGCAGACGTGTTCGAACAATGCGCCAGGGTTCGACCGGACTCGTGCGAAAAACGGGCGCCTGTCCACCATCCACCGCTATGCTGACACGCGGCGGCGCTGCGGCGACCTGCGAATTGCGAGTCAGGTAACGATCGTTGTAGAGAATTGCCTGCGCATGATCGCTGTTCGAACAAACGAAGCGATTGCCCCAGTCGTCGAAGCACATACCATGCTGAGCACCACCACTTTCGGGACGAATATCAAACGTCTTCGGGTCGAATGAAAAGTCCCTCGACCGAAGTTGCAGAGCTGGTCGTTCGGGGTGCACCGGACACGTCACGGTTGCCCCCGACGAACTTGTTTGTCCATAAATTCGATTGTCAGGGCCCCAGTGCAGGCAGTTCATCAGGCCCTGAACGTTGCTGCGACCAAAGCCGGTGAATACCAGCGTCTTTTCGTCTGCGCTGTGATCACCATTGGTGTCCTTCAGGTAAAAAACTTCTGGTGGACTTCCAACGAACACACCGCCATCAAAGCAGGTAATCGCTGTGGGCCAGGAAAGCCCTTCCGCGAAGATATGACTTTCATCGAAGACGCCATCCTGATCCGAATCAATCAGTAAGCGGACCCGGCCCAGATGTTCATCTGCCTGTTCCGAATAGTCACGCATTTCAATGACGAACAGACGACCGTGCTCGTCGAACGCAACAGCCACCGGATCAACAACATCGGGTTCCTGCGCGATCATCTGGATCTCAAACCCCGGCGCAGTTTGAAATGTCTGAATCGCTTCTTCCGCGGGCACGGCGGCAATTCGCGGCAATTCGCCCGAATAGTCCGGCATCAGATCTGCTGGCGGTGTATGCCGAAGCACCCGATCAATTTCCGAATAGGCTTTCTCACGCATTTCTGCCGGAAAGTCATGCTCGCAGTCCGGAGTTGCCAGAATCAATTCGCCCTTCGCGTCCAGCAAAGAATAAATCTTCGCCGCTTCCGGGATCGCCTTTCTTACACCGGCCACATCAAAGTTTGCGTCGTGCAAGGGCGAAATCGAAACGAACGTGCGTGGCGCCAGGGCGGCTACAACCTCGTAGAAATCGAAAGGCACCAGATCCGGATTCAACTGGTAGCGTGAATTCAGCAATGGCATGTAACGATCGCTGGTCCAGCCCTGGATTTTTCCGCCATAGTAATCATGAAACGGAGTCCAGCCACAACTGGAAACGATGATCTTCAGACGCTCATCAAACACTCCGGAGAACATGGCATTGTGTCCGCCAAGCGAATGGCCGATGACACCAATGCGATCGGGATCGACACACGCCATCTGACAGAGCAGGTCAACACACCGCCGATGGTTCACAATGCCCTTCATCGTTCCGGAAACGTAGGGATCCGTTTCAAAATCGTAGTCGGAATAGTCCCCGAATGATGGATAGTCGGGGCAAATCGTGATGTACCCACGCCGGGCCAGTTCCAGACCATACTGGCGATTCCCCCGGGGACCTTCCCCCGCCACAATCCGCTTACCAGCCGCCCCCGTCGGATGAAGAGCCAGCATTGCCGGTAGTTTCTCCTGCGCGTTCAACGCCAGAATATTCGCGGGGTCTGCCTTGTCTGCCAGTGTCGCTGGAAGCCAGAGATCGAGCGGCAGACGGTCGCCTGATTCCATCTGAATCGTGAGCTCAATCCGGCGCAGGTTGTCGATCCGTTTGTCCTCAACAACCACGATATCAAAAGGGGCAGCATTCTCTGTTGATGGCAGTGGCCCCATCGCTTCCTGCATTCCCGCCAGTATTTGTTCCCGACGTACGGCCCAGTCACCCTTACTAGCAATTCGTTGCACCTGACCATCGTCATTTACAAATTGACTCAGGTCATTATGCCGGATCGCGGACTGTGACTGGGGCACCTGCGCAGTAGCATCGCCTTGCAGGACGCGAGCGCCAACAGTGGGATAAACCATCATAAAAGCAACGGCAACGAATACCGCTGGGAAAAGGCGGGCAAACCAGAATCCTCGGTTCATTTCAATCACTCCGGGGAAATTGATGTGGTGGTAGGACCTGTGTTGTAGAGCACAAGCTGCCGGCAGGGAAGCGGCTCGCCTGCTTCTGAAGCACACCAGAGGATGTGCCTCGAAAAATGCGTGACGCATAGTCAGCCAATTGAACGAAATCCAGCCACCGATGCAAATTAAACGGCCATTCGCCGACCGGGTGTGTACGCGCGAGTGAATGTTCCCAGGTGCTGCAGTCCGCACATTCGCGCAATGCGAGACAGTCGTTGAGGTCTCGTTTGCCGGTGCACATTTCCAATCGTTGTCAAGCTTGTCGTTCCGGTAGGACGGTCAGATTTTCCGAACTAGTTGGATACGTGCTGCCAGAAACTGCGCGGACGGAGAGGTCGGACGCTGTTCGTCATAACCACTCCAGCTGCTGCATCTGTCTCAATCAGCCACTTCTGCACAGCACGATCACATTCTTGATTCGCACAGTACGGATACCTCTCGGACGGGCCCAACATGTCTCTCAGTCAATGGATTCGCTCACTCACCAAAGCCACTCTGAACCGCAGGAACCAGCCGACACGGCGAAAGTCAGGTGCCGCTCAAAGCCTGCAACGTGCCGCTCTACAGAGTGAAATGCTGGAAAACCGAACTCTATTGTCCGGTGATCCTCTGGATGAGCTCACCAGAATCGGTGAAGCCGGTGCAGCTCCAGACGCTGGTGATCTCACCCTGCAATCTGAAGAAGGACTGCAGCAACACTCACAATCTGCCGATGTTTCGCTCGAAGTTGCAGGTCAGGAAAATCTTCAGCACATGCTGGCGGTCGTTGACGGAGGGATCGACGGGTACGAAGCCATCGTCGATGCCATCGGTACCATTGCGATGAACAATGCGCAAATGGAGATCGTTGTTCTTGACCCGGATCTTGACGGCGTCGATCAGATCAGCCGTATTCTGAGTCATCGCACCGATATCGATGCGCTGCATCTCTTCTCGCATGGAAGCAGTGGAGCGATTCGGTTAGGCACCACCACGCTGGACTCCGCCGCTCTTGAAGCCATGAGCGATACGATGGCCGGATGGGGGCAATCCCTGACAGAAAATGCGGACATCCTTCTGTATGGATGTGAGATTGGAGAAGGCCTCCCCGGGATCGAATTTCTACATGCCTTCTCGGCAACGACGGGCGCTGACGTCAGCGCTTCGATTGACCTGACCGGGGACTCACAGCAGGGCGGCGACTGGGACCTTGAGGCAACCACGGGATCCGTAGAGACACCGCCACTGTTCGACAACGCGCCGCCGGCCTTCCACGGCGTGCTCTCCACAATTACCGGCAGTCAGCTCATTGCTGCAAATGGAGATTTCAACGGACAGACGATCGATGCCACAACTAACCCGACGGTTGTTGACACACTCAACCTGACCGGCGTCACGGGAAATCTCACGATTACCCTGTCGAAAGCCTCAGGAGCGGCAAAGGTAAACATCGTTATCAGCCGCAGTGAAAACAGCGTAACCAGTACGGTCACGTATGTCCTTGCGCAGGGACGCGGCGGAGTTCCCAATATTCTGGCCGGCAATAATGCCACCCAGCGCCTCATATTCACTCTGAACCGAGTCGGCATCGGTACCCTGGACCTGTCGACCCTTTCCAATGTGCAGGTGGCCATCGGCAAAAGTGCCACAAATGTTCACGGCGAGATCACCCGTGGTGGTTCGGCTGAAATCATTTGCAGAACGGCCGGAATCGACACACTGTTAATTGGACGTGTTGGCTCTGTCGGGGATGTCATGGATATTGCCATTCTGGACGGGGCACAACTGGCCACGCTGAAGAAAAAATCCGGATACAATGGAAAGCTGAATTTGTCCTTCCCGGACAGCCTGAACACATCAAACCTCGATAAGATTGATGCGAAGAACATCGCAACAATCCCGCTTCCGACGGGTACAAGAGCAGACGGATTTACCACTGCAAATCTGAATAAAGTGCAGGCGGGCAAGGGCGACCAGGTAATTGATGCAGGCTCCATTGCTAACCTGACTGCCGATGCAGGCGAAGGCGATGACTTTATTGTCGCCGGTGCAGGCAATCAGACGCTCATCGGAGGCCCAGGCAATGACAGCTATGAGTTCAAAGGACTCTGGGGAGACGATACGGTCACCGAACTGGTCACCGGGGGTACCGGCGACAAACTCGATTTCTCCGCCATCGCATCCGGAATCACCGTTGATCTTTATCGAAGTGATTTATCCTCAGGGCTCAGCGGAGTGCAGGTTGTTTCAAACACAAACTCAGCCAACAGGCTCGTCAATGCTAAATACATAGAAGCCATTGTTGGGCCAAATGCAGACAATACTTATCGTTTCAACGATGCCTGGGGATTCCAGAGCACGACTCTGACAACATCCATCTTTAATATCGATGACTCTGCTTCGGGCGACACTCTTGGTACACTGGACTTCAGCAAGGTCACGCATGACCTTGATTATGTCATAGAATCTAATGGTGTTATCACCGTCACTGCAAGGGTAACCCATACAGTAACGGGCGGACCCAGAGAGTTTACATATATAGTTAAAGCGAAGAACATAGCAAGCGTTATTGGAGGCAAAGGGGACAACACCTGGCATATCAATAGTGATACAGCCCTCCAGGGGGGAATTACATCAAGCGCCACGGGTCGAAACTTCTTTGACTATTCCGATTACAGCGGTACTGCTCCGGTTGTTATTGACACCGTTGCTGGCGTCGCAACTGGTCTCATGCTATCGACAGCTCCTGCTTCGAATCAGGAGCTGCAGACATTTTCAATCGGGAACGCAGCAACAGGAACATTCCGCCTGGGAATCGGCTCCATCGTTACGGAACCCATCACGCTGGGCAGCACAACTCTGGAGACGAGGAATAATATTCAGCTTGCACTGGACAAACTCGCCGGTCCAAACCTGTTTGAAGTGCTGAATGCGACTTCGAATTCGTGGCGAGTTCGTTTTGGAATTGCAGCCAACCATCCGGTAATTTCGCTCAATACAAGTGGATTGCGCGATGGCGTCGGCAATCCGGTCACCGGAAGCGTGACAACCAATCAGGCTGGCCGAGCACCGTTCGGCACGGGTGGCTTCGACAGGCTGGAACAGATCGTTGGCGGGCCTTCCAATACGGATATGGTTGTGCTTTATGGAACGGTCGCTACAGGAGGCAGTAAGAGAGATATTATTTATACGCGTGATTCGGATGCAGTCATCAACGGAACCAGTGGCAGTGATATTCTGGTGACCTATGCAGGAAATGACACCGTCGATGGCGGGGCTGGGGATGACCAGATTAGTGGTGGTAACGGGACAAATACTCTTCGAGGCGGAAGTGGAAACGATTCCATTTATGGTGGCAGTGGCATCGACAACCTGTATGGAGATGCCGGGGACGATCTTCTGGAAGGGGCCGCTGGAAATGACAGCCTTCAGGGCGGTCCAGGGAATGATATTCTGAATGGTGGCGCCGGCGACGACAGCCTGCAGGGCGGCGTTGGTGATGACACTTACATTCTGACAAATGGATGGGGAAGCGACACCATCGTTGAAGCGAATGTGGATGGCAAGGACACAATCGACTTCGGGCAGGTCACCAACGACCTGTCATTTGTGTTGAGCGATGGAAAACTGGTCGCAGGCAGCGGCACCGTCACTATTGAAAACAAGCCAGGCTACTTCACTGGCTACAGAAACATCACCGGTAGTTTTTCGGGCGGTGATCTGCTGACCGTTACCAGGGCTGGCAGCTTTAACGAGATTCAGGCGGTTTCACTGGCCGGAGCCAGCGCGGGATCAACGTTCACATTGACGCTTTCGGATGCTCTGAACAATCTGAATTTCAACCGGACGATTACTGTTGGTGCAGATGATGCTGCGACTGCGGCAAATATTCAGACTGCCCTGAATGCTGCTCTGGGAGCCGATTCTGTTAAGGTGATCGTAGGCTCAGTCAGCACGTTTCACGTCGAATTCCTTAAGCCGGGCAACACGGATATTTCGGCGATGGTTCTGGGGACCACGGGACTGACATGGCCTGCAGTGCCAACTCCGGTTTCACTGCAGGAAGCTGCAGTCGGAAAGAATGCGATCTGGCAAATTGACCTTGGGATGGCCAACGGCGGGAGCATCAGCCTGGGCTTCAATAATGGAACCGCCCGCACGGCCTCAAATATCAGCGTGACCAATGATCCTCAGGTGACTGCCGCCAATATCCAGGCGGCGATCGCTTCTTCTGGCGGTGCCGGTGCTTCTGCCAAAGTGTCGGTTGCTGGTATGGGCATCTACAAGATCGAGTTCACGGGGCCTGCTGCGACTGCGGTGACCGGCGGAACGATTACAGCATCTCTGACGTACCCGACGGGCGTCACAGTGCTGCAACACGGACAGTCCGGAGCAGACATCCAGCAAATCGATCTGACGAATGTCGCCAGTGGATCATTCACATTGAAGATAGGCAGCCAGGAAACCGGTCCCGTAACATGGAGCACGACACCGGCAACTACGGCAGACCGGATTCGGGACGCGATTAATGCGACCAGTCAGGGATTCAAAGGTCTGTTTGCGAAATTTAAGGTCAGTGTGAAAGGCACGGGCACCGCGAATGATCAGACTTTCGAAGTCACATTCCTTGGACCAAAAGACAAGGATGTCGCAGATATCTCCGTGAATACATCTGATCTGCTGGCGTCATCCGGAAATGTTTCGGCCAGTGTAACAAGCCTGCAGAATGGCCAGAGCGGTGGAGGCCCCAGCGCCATCGAAACGGTGATCGCTCCGAATGCTGACACCACGATGTACTTTGGAAACGAAATCATCAATTCCATCGGGGATGTCGCAAAACAGGCACTGATTCCCGCCGAACTTCGCAACTACGGCGAACTGACGATCGATTCGAGTACGTTGACGAGCAACGGGCACCAGTTGACCCTGGATTTCAGCAACGTCACGCGTCCGATGGAGTTCGTGTTTGAAAACACGGCCAAAACGGAAATTCAGCAATTGATCCTGAATGCCACGGAATCTCCCGTCGGCAGTAAGTTCCGTTTACAGATCGGATCTGTGACAACCGGTGACATTACGGTTCAGGGCAAGGACAGCCTGACTGCGAGGGCCATCCAGCTGGCTTTGAACTCCGCATTGACGGGGACATCACTGGACGGAGTGACGGTCAAGGTCGCGACATCTCTGCTGACGTCAGGAAAGTACGAAATAACATACAGTGCATTTCAGGACGTTCCACTTCTGACTGCCATCCAGGACACAGCGACAGGCAGCGCACAGCTGAGTCAGGCGGCAACATCGGTTTTGCGGGAAGGCGTAAGTGGTCAGATTCAGCTGACAATCGAAAAGACCTATCAATGGCCGGAATTGTTCGAAGGCAGCTATGTCGCAGAATTGTGGAACGAGTTGTGGGGCCAGATCAGCTACGACAAGGTCGTCATCACAAATGTCGATTCGAACACCACAATCATTGGCGGCAAGAACGAAAACACTTTCAAAATCCAGGGGGACGCAACCTTTGCGGGAAAAATTGTTGGCTTGAAAGCGTTGCGTCCACTGACATCGTTCCTGGACTACGAATCTCTCACCGGCGCGGTGACGCTCGATTTCCCCAACATCAACACCATCAATACGCTGGATATGTCAGACAGTCTGGCCAGCCAGCCAACCGTCGTGAATCTGACGCACCTGGTCAATGATGGCGCGGTGAATTCTCAAACGGTCACCGAAGCACAGGACGGTCGAGAAGTTCAGAGACTGGTCATTCCAACAGCGACGTACGGAAAGTTCGTGATTGAGGGCTTTCGGGCTGATGGAGTCACGACGTTTGAATCATCCGTGATCTCACTTCACAACGAAGTGGGTGGCGGCGCTACGTTGACCTATGGAATTGTTTCCCCGGTGGAAATCGCCAGTCGCATTGAACAGGCACTGAATACCGCATTGGGTGAAGCCACAGATCAGGGAGTCAAGGTGGCTCCTGTCGCTATCGTAAATACCGATGGAACGAAATCCATCGCGTACGACGTAACATTCCAGCGATCGGGCGTCAACTACAAACCACTGGAAATCAACGATGTCCTTGCTGCGGGCGTCACGCCGGTCAAACAAATCGTTGCGCTGACCGCAGCGAATATCACTCCCATGGGGACGCCCAACGCTTCGGCCGTCACTGTTGATTTGACAGCGGTCACTGGCGTAACGAATGTTCGGCTGCAATTGACAACCGATTCAGGACTGCGTGTCACAACGGCATCCACCCCGCAGACCGTAGCCGGTCTGAAAGCGGCCATTGATGAAATCGTCGTCGCCAGCAATCTGCTCGAGGCACTGGGGCCGGTGGCCGTCACCAGCAATTCGGCTGATACTTACAATATCTCCTTCCCTCGCGGGAACGTGGCAATTTCTGTTCTCAACGCCGCGGACGACACTGCCGTCGCGGACGCGACTGTCACAGTGACACAGTTTGCCCAGAAGAAGAACCGGGTTCAGAAGCTGACATTCAATGGGGCAACATCCGGGATTGTCGACGTTGGGTACTCGATCGCACGGCCCGGTCAGGCTCCTCTCTCAGGAAAGATTTCGCTGGATCTCAACAGCGCTAACCCCGCCACGACGCTGGAAAATGCGTTTGATTCGGCGCTGACACTGGGCGATGTATCAGTCACCGGTGATTTAGCCAGTGGATTAATTGTTACGTTTGAAACCGATCTGAATGATGTCGTTTTCGTCAGGGGAGAAGTTCGGCCGCTGACGCTGACGGCGCGGACAGCTGTCAAACCTGCATCGGCCGGCAGTACGCCCGTCGGCCCGGTCGATGTCGTACTCCAAAGCATTGTTCACGAAGTCCAGCGTCTGACTCTGACGGATGCAGTTTCGAATACACCAGCAACCGGTATATTCCGGCTGACTGTGACGGATCCCGCAACCAGCTCTGCAAAGACAACAGCAGACATCGCGATTGGAACGACGACAGAAGCAACAGCGACCAACATTCAGGCGGCGTTGAATGCAATCACGGTGCTTGGCACCAATGCCACAATGGTGAACGCGAATCCTGCCGGTGGCTGGGACATTGAGTATCTGCTGCCAGGAAATATTGCGTCGGCGGCAGTAAGTACACAGCCGACCGGAGGAATGATTGCCGTAACAACGCTGACCGAAGGCAGCACCAGCAACAATAGTGTTCAGAAGTTCCACCTGAATGCCGCCGATGCGGGTTCCTTTGCGTTCAGGATGAACGGAGAACTCACTCTCCCGGTAAACCTCCAGTCCGGAACTGCGACAGCCATCGGAACAATCGATGGATTCGCCGTAGCTGGTCGCATCAAAACGGAGCTGGAGAGACTCAAAAACCTGACAACAGTGAACGTTAAGGCGTATCGAACAACGAACGGGCTGACGACGCTGTTAACCGGGTCCGCTGCTGTTCCGGCCGGAGAAGTACATTTCGAAGTGGAAATCGTTTCGCCCGATTCAACACTCGGCTTTGAAAAACTATCCATTGAGGCAGGTGATCTGCTTCAGCGCCATTCTGCACCTGTAGACTACAGTGTGATTACAGTCCATGAAGGTCGCCGGGCCGTTTCCGAAGTACAGAAACTGTCGCGTCTGGATACGCTGAAATCGGGCAGCAATTTCCAGTTGGCATATGACGGCGGCACGTCTGAGGCCACAGCCTATACAACGACTGCGATTCAGGCTTCATATGACAGTTTAACTCCTTCTGCTGGTTACGCTCAGGTTATAGGTACTGACGCCAACACATGGCTCGTAACATTCACCGGGAATATGGGTGGTGACGAATCGCTGAGTGGCATGATCACGGATAATGCTTCGCAGCTGGCACAGAAGGTCCCATTCTCTGATCTCCGGCACGGAAAGTTTGGCAATACCCCTGGCGCGACCGGATTCACCGGCATCGTGCAGAACATGTCCAACATCAACTACGGAGCCGGAGTCAATCTGCTGCTGGGATCGAATGTATCCATCTACGAAGCGTTGCTTGCGCAGAAGGCGCCAGCTATTTCAAAGAGCTCTCTGTTCAGTGATGCCAGCTTCTCACTTGGCAAGAATGTCTTTTCCGTCGGCGGCAATCTGTTGAGCACATTGTTTGATGACGGCCGCACAGGTGACGGTCGCTTCTCCGGCGAGGGCGTGGCAGATGTTGCAAAATTCGTTACAGACACTCTGACAAATACTCTGCTGAGCGGAGAGTTGAGTTTTGGTGAACCGACAATTGCCCCCGGTGTTCATCTAATGTCAGGCCTGACCGGCGGCGACACCTACAAGTTTGAGGGGTTCTGGGGGGCCGCAGCGATTGTCGAACCGCCATCGGTCTACGCCGGTGTTGATCTGAACCTTGGTTTTGACACTCTGGACATGAGCGCGGTCAGCGGCGATGTAACTTTTGATATCTATACATTGTCCACAGATAACATTGGGGACTGGCAGGCCCGGCTGAATGCACTGGGGCACCCGATGCCTCTTTCGATTGGCATGACACTGGTGCTGGCTCGAAACAATGCCGGGACGAAGTTTATCGAACAGTTTGCCAGTGCGGTCGGTGGCAGCGTAGACGTGGATGGTTTCGGCCTCAACTACATCATTGCAACCGGCATCGAGAATATCATTGGCAGTGGTGGAGAGAATACATTCAAGTTTCACGGCAATGCGCGACTGGATGGTTATGTCGCGGCGGGTACGGATGGTGAAATCAAGTTCGACTACAGCGACTACACTCCGTCAGGTTCCACCGTCATCAATGGCAATACGTACGACGGTGTTGTTGTCGATGGCACTGCTGGTCTGAGTTTTGGTATCCCCGGCACGGAAGCCCCGCTTCCAATTCTTGGAACATTTGCGGGAGCAAATGTCAATTGGGGAAGTGCCACCGGCGTACTTGGAAGCCGTCTGGTCGGGCTGGACCTTCTGGTTCCCGGCAGTGCGCTCGGCAGCTTCGCCCCCACTAACAATGCTGTGGACGGATTGAAGTCTGCTGTCGGAACCGCGCAGTCGGATTACCTGCAGGGGAATGACGAAGACAATGTCTTTACAGTCGGCCACGGTGGTAATGACTTTGTCGACGGCGGTGAACACAAGAAGGACGGTGATACGGTCAGTTTCGAGGGGACATCGAATGACACCTTTGTGGATTTGAAGAACGGTGTCGCACACACGGGACTTTCCGCGGGCACAGTTCAGTTTGCTCGCCACAGCGTGCTTGCATTGGGTGGCAATCATGGAAGCTTTACGCTGACGCATGAAACCAATGTGGCGACCATCACCGCCGGTCAAATGACAGCAACCGGCATTCAAACGGCTCTTGAGGGACTTGCGAGTATTTCATCGGGCGACATCCGTGTCGTGGACCTGGGTGGAGGTTCGTTTGATATTCAGTTCCTGAATTTCAGCCTCAGTACCGCAATTGCTGTCAACGTTGCAGATCTGAAGACTCGCACTTCCGGGATCGTTAGCTACACATCGGGCACCGGTGCCCTGGTCGTGACCGGCAA
Source organism: Planctomycetaceae bacterium (assembly GCA_041398825.1). Lineage (NCBI taxonomy): Bacteria > Pseudomonadati > Planctomycetota > Planctomycetia > Planctomycetales > Planctomycetaceae > Planctomycetaceae bacterium. The sequence continues at coordinate 72,886 of JAWKTX010000019.1, forward strand.
TGCCGGGACCTTTGTGCTGACTCATCAGACGAATGATGCCACCATTCATATTACGGACGATGCAGCGACTATTCAGTCGACGCTGGAAGGTCTGGCAACCATTGGATCGGGCAATGTCACCGTATCAGGAACTGCCGGCAACTACACGATTGCGTTTCTGAATGGTGTGGATGCAACACTGTCGACAGACGCATCGAATTTGTTCACCGACGTGAATGGAACCGGCACCTATACGCCGGCAACCCTGCCGAAACTGACCATCGATGCCGATGCAGGATTATTCACACTCACGCACGCCGGAAACAGGACAGCGAGACTTCAGTTTGATGCGTCTGCCGAAGCAATACAGCAGGCACTGGACAGTCTGGCAAGTTTGCACGACGGCAATGACGCGACGGTCAGTGTGACAGTGACCGCGACCGACACTGCCGGTGTATTCACGATCGCGTTTGGAACGGGCGTCACAGCACAGTTGCTGTCGACCGATGCTGACCCTGGCAGCTCAGACGGGGCTGGCCTGCTGAAAGTCGAAGCCACCACCACCAGTATCACGCTGGGCCATATTGAAAATATCCAGGATGGTGAAGGGAATGACTTACTGACAGGTGACGACGGTGACAATGTCTTCTACTTCTCCGATGATAGTGGCAAGAATCTGGTTTATGGCGGTGACGGGGACAACAAGCTGGACTTTTCGAAAGTGACCGATGATGTCACCGTAACAGAAGCTCACGGCGGCCTTGTTATTACCTGGGGTGAGAATCGAGTCACGGCATTCGGAAACTTCGAGGTCGACGGAATTGGTGCTCGACAGGCTGGAGCCATTAAAGATCTGTTCAGCAAGAAGTTGCTTGGCGGAGATCTCGAACTGGGCTCCGGAGGCACCCCCAATAGTGGCACCTCGCTGTCTTCCGGAAGTGACGTAGCCGGTCTGCTGACGGAAGCAGTATCTCGATGGAATGCCATCCTGCCTTCTGTTCTGGATCTGGACGGATCTCAGATTAATGTCATCGTCGGTGACCTCGGATCAACGATTGCGTCGGTGGCGTGGAATGCCACGTCATCGAAATACGACGTCACACTGGATGACAATGCCGCTGGCGGCGGATGGTACGTCGATACCGCGTTTACAGGATCGACAGCGGATGATGAATTCAGCACCGCAGCTCCGAACGGAGTCGATGCGCTGACCGTTTTGATGCATGAGCTCGGCCATATCGTTGGGATAGACCATCCGGCCGTGGCTGATTCCGGCAACCTGATGAATTCAACCCTTCGCAAGGGTGTTCGGCTGAATCCAGCTACAGAGAATGTAGCGACCGGACTCACATCAGAAGATGCATTTGCAGCGGGTCTCGACCTGTTTGGTGACTGGGCTCAAAACCTGGGAACCAGGATCAGCGATACTCTTGAAAACGCAACAACCATTCCGTTCACGGATATCAGTCTTGCCCAGATCCTGGGTATCACGGAAGGAGTTGATGCGTTTGGATCGATGATCAACACAAAAGTGGATTCGATCGCTCTTGCAATCGACAGCTACTTCAGCACCAACTCAGACCCTAATACCAACGACATGCTTCTGGCATTGCAGGCACTGTCGAGCAATGGCATCCATGTTTCTGCGACTCCGGGAATCCAGCAGTACAATGTGACCATCGATCTGGCGACCTGGTCGAAGTCGATCGTGCTGGATTTGAGCGACCTGTCGATCGACCTGAGTTCCGTTGGTATCGATGCTGAATTGCCGTTCAATTTCGGGCTTTCAACGACGCAAAGCCAACCCATTCAACTGACGGCGGGCGTCTACCTGGACTTCGAATTCGGTATCGACAATCAGGGCCAGTTCTATGTGCTTGATCCGGAAGTCAGCGCGGGAGTTGAGCTGGGCGAAATCCAGCAGAACATTATCGGGGTCGACGTCGATGCCAAAACATTCACAATCGCCGGCGATGCAACCACGCTGCCTGGCCACGTGAATTCGGACAATGGTCACTATGTTGCCGGAGACCGAATTGCGGTGAGTGGTTCGACAGGCAACAACAATATCTACACCGTTGCTACGGCCACCTACGACGTATTCACAGACACCACGATCATTACTGTCACTGAAGACATTGCAGACGAAACAGCCGATGGTTCACTCATCAAGACAATGGATTTTGGAGTGAATCTTGGTCCTCTGGGGCTGGAATCGAATGACGCCGTGCTTTCTCTTGGGATCTCTGCAGGTATCGGGCTCGACTACAAATTAAACATGCTGGAGCTTCAGCAGGGCAGCGACGCCTACAGCCTGATCACCAGCCTGAGTCCGTCGCTGGGCGAAGACAGTCATTACACCATTGTGCTCCCGATCGAATGGGCGGGCGTGCTGGATGGTATTCTTGATGGCACAGGCTATGTCACCGCTACCAGCGCGATGCTGCAGCCAGGCACTACGATTGCCGGATTTCTGGCTGCTATCCCTTCAACGATTCAGATATCAGGAATGTCGGATCTGCTGAAGTTCAGCGGCCTGTCACTGGACACCATCCTGGCAGCCCTTGAAGACACGGCAGACGACCTTGTCGGAACGGATCGCCAGCTGCATGGTCAGTTTGTCGGAGGAAGTGTCGACTCAGATGGGGAATTCACCGGAGGCATCTTCAAGGTGTTTGGAGAGGTCTGGCGGGCAGGTACTCCAGTGGCACTGACCAGCTCGTACACGCCGGTGGAAACGAACGGTGACCAGAATGCCATCATCGTTGAAGACATGAATGGCGATAAGCTTCGCCTTTCAGAATGGTCATTTGGTGGTAATTCGGTTTACGGGATCGCAGTCCCTGTGAATGCCAACGACTTTGAACTGACGGTCTACACCCTCGACCATTACCGAATCGTTCAGACCTATTCCGCAGATGATGTCGCACTGAATCTGGTGACGGCGGACGCCCTGACAGGCGTGCAGCTCGATAACGGTTCTTCAACATCTGCCGGAAATCTTTCACTGGTGCGTGTCCGCGACGGAGAGCTCTACAACGACATCCCGATGCTGGGTGTCAGCCTTGCGGATGTCCTGGGTGAAGGAGCGGTCAGTTTTGCTGCGGGCTTTGGTGATGCGATCGGCACGATTCGCGAGAAGGCCAGAAACATCAAAGAACTTGAATCTGAGCTGAACGCTGAGATCAACAGGTTCTTCAATTTCACCACTCCAGTCGACTTTGTGACACTCGCCTACAACAACGGGGCCTTTGATTTTGACTTCGACTTCAGCCAGGCCATCGAAAGAACGTACAACCTGGAACTGGACATTGATCAGCTGAATCTGAAGCAGTGGCTGGGCTTTGATCCCGGTGAGTTTCTGGATCTCAGCCTGACAGCGCCGGTGAGCGTGTCAGCGTCGGTGGCGATGCACCTTGGGTTCGGCTTCGATCTCAGCAATGTTTTCGAACCATCGTTCTACGTGGATGCCGACACCGGCATCAGTGCGAGCGTTGTTGGTGCTGCACCGGACGTCGATGCAAAATTAAGCATTGATATCCCGGCGATTGGTTCGATCGACCTGCCACCGATCGGTTTGTACGTCATCGACGGTTCGGCGGAAATTCGAGCGGACTTCTACGCCAACTTTGGGGACCCGGCTGCTGACGAAGACGGGGACGGACGAATCTCGCCGTTTTCATTGAAGTCTGCATTCCAGGCGGAACTCTCTGGTTCGGCAGTGGCAGATCTGCCCATCTACTTCCCAACGACGTCGATGCCTCTGGGCGGTACCACGGAGGATTCTGACGGGAACGGCGTCGCCGACAATGCTCTGCACGCAGAAGCCAGTTTCAGCGTTGATGAAACATTCACGCTGCAGACGGACTACAGCTATTCCCTGCCAAATATCAGCATGAAATTTGACGCGGTGCAGGCAATTATCGCCTTCATTGACAACGCCGAAAACGTGTTGCATGGCATGGAAGGGTTCTTCGACGGTATCGATAAAGTTGCCAATGGCATTGACAGCATTGAATTGCCCGTCATTGGCGGATCTGCCTTCGACAGCCTCGCCAACAAGATTCGCAGCATCCGGACAAGTGTGCTTGGACCGAAATCTGCCGGGGTCTACACCGACGGGCTGGGAAAATGGCTTCAGGATCAGGGCAGTAACAGCATCATTGATGCTGTTCTGAACGAAATTCGGCAGGAACTGTTTGATGGATTCACTCAGCTGAACCTGAGCACCAACGCCGTCAGGATGGAAAACGGCGAACTTGTTATCGATCGCGGTGTGGGCGCGCTGTTCGCGTTTGTCGTTCCGGATCTGGACGAACATGGTGCGAAGCAGTTCGACGAAACCGGTAAGGTGAAGGTGAAAGTTCCTCTGAGTGCGGATGAAATTCAGCTTGCCTTTTCCGAAAATGGTCTGCTGACGTTCAATCTGATGTTCGGCGGAACTCTGGTGGATGGCAAACTGCCGGTTGAATTCGGCGTTGGCATTCCGGGTGTCAGTCTGGATGTGGATATCGAAATCCAGACAAAGATCGATTACCTGATGGGGATCGGCCTTGGGATTGGAAACGTCAGCCGTACATCGGTTCCGCAAATTGGCTTCTTTGTCGACACCAGTGGCATCAATGCTCAGGGTGAAGAACTGGCTCTGGATGTTTCGGCTGAACTCGGAGCCAATGACACCGCAAGCGGAACCCTGGGCTTCCTGGCGATGAATTTCGCTCAGATTGCCGACCAGAAGACCGGACTGTGGGGACACTTTGGCGTCAATATTCAGGACGCTGATGGTGACGGCAAGTGGAAAATCGGCGAGGGCGTTTCGCTGCAAATGAATGCATCAGCGTTCGCCGAAGCTCACCTATCTGCAGCCGTTGGCACGACTGCAGGCAGCCTTTTGCCATCTGTGCGCACCAATATCCACTACACACAACTGCTCGGTCAGGTGACGCTGTCGACCAACGGAAAAGCTTCGTTCGATTTCGGCAGTCCGGATGTGATCCTGGAAAATGTGACGGTGAATGTTGGGTCGCTCTTCAGCAGCTTCCTCAGCGACACACTGAACACAATTTATGACGTCGTTAAGCCTTTGAAGCCGGTCGTTGACCTGTTGTTGATGGAAATACCGCTGGGCGGAATTGCCAATCCTCCCATTCGCTTCATTGATATTGCTCGCCTGCGATTGCCGGCCAAGGTTGTGGATAACATGACCAAGGTGCTGCAGGTCGTGAAGAGCACAATCGAGTTTCTTGAAACAGTCAGTGTCCTTTCAGCTGCCGGCGACATTAACTTTGGCACGTTCCACCTGACCGAGAACACGCTTGAGAATCCTGACGCAGAGCTGAACGAATCGGATGCTGCCTCCACAGGGACCACAAGCAACAGCCTGACGACAGCGCAGAAAAATGCACTCAAAGGTCCGGACCAGAAAGGACTCGATACAGAACAAAGCACGAAGAGTGCCGCAAGCAAAGCCAAGAAGCGATCCAGCGGCAAAAACTTCCAGATTCCGGTTCTGGAAGATCCGATGTCACTGCTCGACTTCATCATGGGTCGAGGCGAAGTCGATTTGTTCTGGTACGACCTGCCAGATCTGAACCTGGTATTTGACTACAGCCGCAGCTTCCCTGTTTTTGGTCCCCTGAATGTCGGCCTGTTTGGTCGAGTCGCAGCGACCACCAACTTTGACTTTGGATTTGATACACGCGGCCTGAGCCAGTGGAAAGCGACTGGATTTGATCCGGCGGAAAGCTGGAGAATCTTCAATGGCTTCTATCTGGATGACCACGGTCAGGAGAATACTCCCGGCGACCAGCCGGAACTGACACTGAACGCCGCCATTGGTGCGAGCGTATCTCTGGGTATTGGCGGCCTTGTCGAAGCCGGAGTTCGAGGTGGTCTTGAAGCCGAAATCACCTTCGACCTGAACGACTTCGAAACTCAGATTCTGAACGACCTGCCTGTCGGTGACGGCAAGTTGTACGGCAGTGAACTGATCGATCGCCTGGGGCATGGCATCGAATGTCTGTTTGATGTCAGTGGCCAGTTGTCCGTCTTCCTTGAGGCGTACCTGTGGATCGGGGTCGACCTGGGCTTCAGCACGATCACGCTGTTCAAGGCCAGTAAGCGGTTTGTCGACGAAGTCATCGCTCGATTTGACTGGGAATGTATTCACGACGCGCCAACGTATCTGTCTCAACTGACAGACGGCGTTCTGAATCTGCAGTATCAGGATGGAAACCGCAACGCCTATCCGGCTCCTTCCGGATATCGCTATAACGTCACGACACTGGATATTGACGAAAACCTCACGCTGGCTTCGCTGCTGGAAAATGGTTTCTTCGATCCGGAATACACAACACGTGAAGAAGAAGTTGCGTTAAGAGACAAGCTGGCTGGCTACAGAACCGACAACGATGGAGAAAAAGTCGTTGTCGTCAGCAATGGGCAAAAGGTCGACGTCTATCTGGCCAGCGAAGTGGACTCCATTTCGTCCACCGGTACTTCCGCGCGGGACATGTACACCCTGAAAGAGCTGGAAGGCTCAGTCAGCAGTCTGACTTTCAATCTCGGCGACGGCGACGACACGGTTGTGGTCAATGCCGTCGAAACAGCCAGTGGCAGTGGTCTGACCAGCATCACGATCAATGGTGGTGCCGGTGCGGATAATATCCTCGTGGACGCTTCGAATCTGAAGGCAACGGGCGGTACGTATGTCCTTTCCGGTGACGCTGGAAACGACAGAATCAGTATCACAGGATCCCATGCTGACTACAGCGGTGTGATTATCAACGGTGGTACGGGCGACGATAAACTGTTCGGCGGTGACGGCCCCGAAGAAATCTACGGTGGAGTCAAGAACGGTTCCGGCTTCGATGGTTTCGATATAATTATCGGAAACGACGGAAACGACATACTGGATGGCGGTGACGAGTTTGAAGGGGATGGTACGGCATCGACGACTCGCAATCTGGCCATCTATTCCACAACAACAGGTTCGATTTACAGCCCGTCGTCGAACCCCGAATTGCGTGTTTCTGAAATCTATCAGGCTGATGGAAGCCCGTTCGCCTACTACGATAAAGAGGGACGTCCCATCACTTCGGCTCCGAATGCTGAAGGTGAAGGCACTCTGGTAACGCTCACCCGCGACAATTTCTCCGTCCGGCAGTATCCCGGGGATGTGATTGATGGCGGAGCCGGCAACGACACGATCCGCGGTGGACATGGCTTCGATCTGATTGATGGCGGAGCCGGCAACAATACGATTTACGGTGAGGAAGGCAACGACACCATTGAAGCCGGAACCGGCGCAGCTCAGGTTTACGCGGGTGCGGGTGACGACTTAATTAACTGGGAGTATCGACCGTTTACAGCCCAGTCTGCTCCAGTCCTTCTGGGTGATGCCGGAACGCGGGATGAGCTGAAGGTCCGAATTGCGGATTCAGCGGATGGCGATAATGCCATTGTGGTGCAGAACAATACAGCAACCACAACCAGTACAACGGACGTCTCTGTTTCCGTGGACGGCCGCATTGTTGTCATCGATGGCGTCGAGAACCTCAGCATCGACAGCCGAACCGGTGCGGATACCATCACTGTCAATGATCTGCTCGACACCAATATCGAATCGGTAGAACTGCAGCTTGGCTCCAATAAGGCCACGGCATGGCAGGTTGAACGCGACAGTGACGGAAACCAACAGGTCTTCCCGGCCAACTACGGTGCTACTGATGAGAACCCTGGCGGCATTGTCGCCAGTACAAACAACCTCAGAGAAGGTCAGTACTTCTACCGTTACGATATCGCAGAAGGCGGAAGCTACCGATTTAATGACGATGGCAGCCCGATATTGTTCAGCATCGTCGAACCGGCCGTCGTCTCCGGGACCGCTAACGAAACCCAGCAGATTGGGCTGGGTGATGGTCTGGATCGTGTAATCGTCTACTACGGTTACAGCGATGCCACATCTGCAATCGACAACGGATACATACCGGATTCGATTGTGGACAATGCCCTGGAACGCGGGAACGGCGTTGAACTTCATGCGGGCATGACGGTTGCTGAAGTTGAGTCGGCACTCGAAGGCCTGGACGCCATTGCGGATGTCACAGTCACTGGTGCCGGCACACTGGCCGACCCCTGGCAAATCACCCTGGTTAGCGCAACGCAAAATCCATCGGACTCTCGATTCAAAATCCTGGCTCAGCGTTATCAGGTGCAGCAGTTTGTGGGTACGCTGCTGCAGCGTGATGATCTTCGGACATCTCAAAGATTCTATCGCCTTGCTGATGAAGACGGCATCTTCCTGTTCAGCGACGATGGAAATCCGGCGACCGCGGATGAACCTGTACTGGTTGAGAAGTTCACCGCCGCCAGTTTGATTGAGGCGAACGCGGTTCAGTTTGTCGCGTTTGAGTCCTGGCAGCTAACGAGCGACAGTGACGCCATTCTTTGGTACGGCAACGAGGGTGTCGTTGTTAAGTCGACCGACACGGCAGAGACCCTGGAATTGCGGCTCGAATCGCTGCTCACCGGCATCGTGGACGTGCGAGTGCTTGGAGCAGGAACCACCAGCGATCCTTTCTCAATCGAGT